>CAPZDM010000006.1 GCA_948745425.1 uncultured Clostridia bacterium | reverse complement strand
AAGAAACGTTAAAAGACTTACAAGGCATAGAATATGAATTATTTTATAATATATTAGTTAAAGGTTTAAATCCAACTAAAGCAGTTGATAATGTAGCTTATAAAAATGATTTAGATTCTTCTACTATATGGAAAAGATATTATCCAAAAGCCAAAGCAAAATTAATAGAAATAGGTTATTATTCTAGCGAAGCTCCAGTGTAGTCTTTCATAGATTACAGTGGAGGTAATAAAAATGAAAGAAATAAAAAGAATTGTAAGAAATACATTAGAAAACCTAGAAGATAATAATGTAAAAGAATGGGTAACTATAAAATCTACAGTAAAAGATAAAATAAGAGATTATTTATATCAGAAGAATAAGAGGAATCCGATGGTGTTGCCGATAATTATTGATGCATAGGATAAAAAATGATTATTAAAATATGGTGAATTGTAGGGGCATCGCTTGAGGGAATACCCGTTAGGAGTGACATCGCTGTGCCCAGAAAGGATTGATTTAGCATGGATTATAAAGATTTAGCAAATTTAATATTTCCAGAAATAAAGGATATATCATATTATGAAGAAAAATATCCTACAAGGGAATTACCAGAAGGAGCAATAGTAACTAGATTTGCTCCTAGTCCAACAGGATTTGTACATATAGGAGGGTTATACTCAGCATTAATAGCAAGAAAAGTTACAGCACAAACAAATGGTGTGTTTTTCTTAAGAGTTGAAGATACAGACCAAAAAAGAGAAGTAGAAAATGGTGTAACAGGAATTATAGAAGCATTAAAGAAATTTGATATAACACTAGACGAAGGCATGGAAAATGAAGAAGAGTCCTTTGGAAACTATGGTCCATATAAACAAAGTCAAAGAAAAGACATATATCAAGCTTATGCAAAATATTTAATAGAAAATAGATTAGCATATCCTTGTTTTTGTACACCAGAAGAACTAGAAGAAATGAGAAAAAAACAAGAAGAAGCAAAAGTTATACCAGGATATTATGGAGTTTGGGCTAAATATAGAAATCTTCCAATTACAGAAGCAGCAGAAAAGATAAAAAATGGAGAAGAATATATAATAAGATTAAAATCTCCAGGAGATGCAGAAAGAAAAGTAAAATTTAAAGATGTAATAAAAGGAAATGTAACATTTCCAGAAAATAATCAAGACATAGTAATAATAAAATCAGATGGACTACCAACATATCATTTCGCACATGCAGTTGATGATCACCTTATGGGAACAACACATGTAATACGTGGAGATGAGTGGTTATCATCATTACCAGTACATGTTCAATTATTTCAAGTCTTAGGATTTAAAGCACCAAAATACTGTCATATAGCACCAATATTAAAGGAAGAAAATGGAGCAAAAAGAAAACTAAGTAAGAGAAAAGATCCAGAGGCAGCAGTTGAATATTATGCAAAAGAGGGAATTCCATCAGAAGCAGTAAAAGAATATTTATTAAATATAGCAAACTCAAACTTTGAATTATGGAGAAAACAAAATAAAAATGCTTCAATAGATGAATTTGAATTGTTATTAAACAAAATGAGTGTAAGTGGAGCATTATTTGATATGGTAAAACTATTAGACATATCAAAAACAGTAATATCAAAATATGATGCAAAAACAGTATATAAAAAAGCATTATCATGGGCAAATATGTATGATGATGATTTAAAAGAACTATTAGAAAAAGACAAAGAATACACATTAAAAGTATTAGGAATAGAACGTGGAAATGAAAAACCAAGAAAAGACATATCAAAATGGTCTACAATAAAAGAAAACATAGAATATATGTATGATGAAAGATATTTAAACCAAGATATAGAATATGAATATCAAAAAATAAATGATAAAGAAGAAATAAAAGAAATAGTAAACACTTATATTGAAAAATACTTTGATATATCAGACGATAAAGAAACTTGGTTTAATAAAATGAAAGACTTAGCAGAAGAATTTGGATATGCAAGAGAAGTAAAAGAATTTAAAGCAAATCCAGAAGCCTTCAAAGGACATGTAGGGGATATATCAACTGTCATCAGAATATCATTAACAGGAAAGGCAAACACACCAGACATGTATGAAATAATGCAAGTACTAGGAAAAGACAGTGTAATAAATCGTTTAAAAAAGGCAATTCTCTAGTATTTTTTATAAAAAATGACCCTCGCATTTCTGCGAGGTTATGTAACTAGGGAGTAAATATGAGAAATATAAAATTAACCATAGAATATGATGGAAAAGAGTTTAATGGATGGCAAGCTCAGACAAAAATTAAGGGATTGAACTAAATTTCAAAAAGTGTGAAACTTATTCAAACCCTATATATTATTGAACTTTAGCATTTCAACTATATTTCACAAGTTTTGAAATATAGTTGAAAATTTTTCGCAAGGCTGTAACAGTGGCTGTAACAATAGATAATTATAAGTCTACTGTTAAGCCATTTTCCTTTAAATAGGTATAGGATAAATCAATATGTTCTTTTTTAAATTTATCAAAGACTTCACAATACACATTTAATGTGGTTGCAACATTGGCGTGTCCCATAATTTTTGCTAAAACAGCTGCTGGCATACCAGCTTCTATACATCTGGTGGCAAAAGTATGTCTTAACATATGTTGATGCACATCATAGCCTTTACCAATATTATGATCTCGACAAAAACATTTAAACATCATATTAACTGTATCAGTGCTTATGCATTCTTTATCAGAATTACAAAACATAAGATTATATTTATTCTTGGAATAATATTTAGACGATAAATATTCTTTTAAAATTTTTTCAATATGATCATCCATTATTAAATCTCTTATTCCACTTACTGTTTTTGTGTAAGAACCGATTGTTGCTTTATCTTTGAATGTACGAGTAATAGTTCTTCTTATGTGGATTACCTTGTTTTCAAAATCAATATCATTTACATCTAAAGCATTTATTTCGCCCATTCTCATACCAGTAAATAAACTTATAAAAATTTGATACTTATATCGAAATCTATTTGTTTTTTGAAGTTCTGTTATAAGTTGTTTTTGCTCATCAATAGTAAATGCTGATACAGCTTTAGATTTATTCTTATATTTTTTAGACAAAGGAATTTCAAATTCTAATTGATCATCTAAAAAGTTATAACGCAATATATTTCTTCTTACAGCAATTTTAAAAGTATTATTAACTATTCCGTATATTTTAGCAATTACAGAATCTGAATATTTTGTAATATATATAAGAAAGTCCTTTAGATCTCTTTCTGTTATTTTTTGAAGTTCCATATTAGCCATATAGTGCGTTGATATATTCTTTAAAGTATGCAATTTACGAGAGTAGGAGCTTTCTTTTAATTTATTCATATTATATCCTGTATCAATAAATTCCTTAGCAATATCATAAAAGGTAACTTTTGATTTATCAACGTAGGTATCAGTATTTAGTTCAGTTATAATTTTCTCTAATTTGTTTTTTACTTCTTGTCTTGTTTTACCATATATAGTTTTACGTTTTCTCTTTCCTGTTTTGTCGCACATAGCAATTGTGTATTCAGTAACCCATATAGTTTTTCCTTTTATTTCTCTTTTAAATATAGTACCTTCGCCATTTCCACGTTTTTTAGCTGTACTCATAATAAAAAACCTCCATTTTTCTTTTAATACCACTTGAAAAAATGAAGAGTTTTGTATATAATACAAAAGTAATCACTTTTAGTGGTTGCACCTTGGATAATGTGTGGTTGTCGCAAACAAAATACACATTATCCTTTTTTTATGTTTAATTAATATTTCCATCAGTTTTTTTAAATTTATTGACAAATCCTCCAATATTTAATAGCTTCATATTTTTTATTGCTTCATCTAATTCTTTTTCATTATGTATTCCATCTTTTGCTAATTCTTTCCAAATTCTTTTTTCTTTTTCACTAGTCATTTTTTCACGTCCTTTTAATGTAATCCTGCTTGTGCTTTTCCAACTACTTTACCATTTTGAAAAGTAACATTCGCATTAGCTCCAAAGATATTACCATACCAAGTATATATTTGAGTGGTATAATTACCGATACTAGATTCAGAACTTAAAGTGCCATTTGATCCAATAATATTAACAACATCTTCATAAGACATTCCAGTTTCTATTTTATTAAATTCATCAAGTGTAATAAGTGCTCCGTTAGAATTGGTACTAGAGTTTTTATTTTCATTTGTATTAGTAGGATTTGAATTAGTTTGAGTAGAAGTTAAATTTACAAATCCTACTATAATTACTATGAACACAATTAATATCAATCCTGGAACAATACCAGTAATTTTTCCTTTACCCTTATCCTTTTTTGCAGTTTGCCCATTGGTATATGAAATTTGTTCTGAGAGAACTGACTTTCCACAACCCGAACAGTATTTTTCATCTGATAATAATTCTTTTCCACAATTTTTACAAAACATAGTTTATTTCTCCTTTCAATTATTATTGTAAGTAAATCTATTTAAAAGCACTCATATTTTCTGTTTTTATAACTTTACCAAGTATTTTTATTTTATTTATTTCATTAACATTAATATTTAGATTTTTATAACAAGCATTCATTGCCGTTAAGGTATAATAGGAGCTATCTTCGCTTAATATAAATTTTCTAATTGTATTGCTATTATTCATACTAATCAATAGAGTAGCACCATCTTCAATGTAATCTTGTCTATGAATCAATGCAATATCTCCAATGTCTAATAGAGGATACATTGCATCATCTTCAGATACAAATTTAAATTCTTCATCATTAATAGTATCTTTATTTTGATTGTTTAAAATTAAATCTAATGAATTTCTTCTAAAAGCAATAAGTACTTTATTTTTAGATTCATCTGGAAGTTTTTTTAAATATTTTTGTTCATTAAATTTATCAAATATAGTGTTATTTTGACTTAAGTAATTTTTATAATCGATAAGCATTTCATTTAATATAATTATTTCTACATCATTTAAATTTATATCATGTAATCCAGTTAATTTTATATATCCACAGATTTCCATTAATTCATCATAAGTTGTAATTCCCTTTGAAGTATTTGATATTTTCTCTAATATTTTAGGAGATGGAGGATTATTTTTCTTTTTATTTATTATTCTCCATAAATAACCAACATCAACATTGGAAATTCTAGCATATTCATTTAAAGAAAGATTGCCTTGACATTGCTTTAATATTTCTATAAATTTTTCTTGATTATACATAAATTAAACCTCCCAATAAGTATCATAACATAATTATTGAAAAAAAACAATATTTTTTTAAAAAAGTTATTGACAAAAAACAATAGATGATATATATTGTTTACAGACAATAGAAAGGAGGTTGGAAATTATATGCAAATTAAAGTAAATGCCATTCAAAATCTAATTGATGAAAGGTTTAGGGGAAAATTATCGTATTTTGTAGCAGAACTTAATGTAGATTATTCGTATATGAATCAAATAATGAATAAACGAAAACCTGCTACAAGTAAAAAAGTATGCGAGAAAGTAATAAAATATTGTAAAGAAAACAACTTAGATTATAATCAATATATATTTTTTTAACCACTTCATTGTCTACAAACAATAAAAGGAGGAAATATGAATGAAAGATTTGCAAATATTTAAAAGTCAAGAATTTGGAGAAATTCAAATAATAGAAGAAAGAGGAAAATTTGAATTTGAAGCAACAGGTTCAGCCAAAATGCTAGGATACACTAATCCACATGATGCAATACAGAGACATTGTAAAAGAGGCGGGGTAGCGAAACACGAGGTAGGGGTACAAACAGGATATAAAAAGGATGGAACACCAGCAATTCAAATGGTAGAAAAAAATTTTATTGATGAAGGAAATCTATATAGGCTAATTACGCATTCAAAATTGCCAAGTGCAGAGAAATTTGAAACTTGGGTGTTCGATGAAGTATTACCAAGTATTCGTAAAACAGGTGGATACATAGCAGGAGAAGAAGAACTTTCAGAGGATGAATTAATTGCTAAAGCATTAATAGTAGTAAATAGAAAGCTAGCAACAAGAGAAAAACAATTAGAAGAGCAAAAGCCAAAAGTATTATTTGCAGATTCTGTAACTGCAAGTAAAACAACTATCTTAATAGGAGAACTGGCAAAGATTATAAAGCAAAATGGTGGTGATATAGGACAAAATAGATTATTTGAATGGCTAAGAGAAAACAGTTATTTGATAAGTAGAAAAGGGACAGATTATAATATGCCAACTCAAAAAGCAATGAATCAAGGGCTATTCGAAATAAAAGAAACTACTATTACTCACGCAGATGGACATATAAGTATAAACAAAACACCTAAAGTTACAGGAAAAGGTCAAGTTTACTTTGTAAATAAATTTTTAAATAAAAATGCGACAACCACACAAAATTCAAAGGAGGAATGAAAATGGAATTAAAAGATGACATTTTTTATACACCATCGACTTTTGCAGAATTAAGAGGATGCAACATTGATACAGCAAGAACAATATTTAATTTGCCTGATTTTCCAAGTGAAAATTTTGGAAAAGAAAAAGTAGCATTAGGGAGTGCGATAAGAGAATGGTATAAAAAGAAAAGAATGAAAGGAGAAGAATAGTGAAAATTAATAAGAAAAAGTTTATATTTAGAATAATTGAAGCAGTAATAACAGTAGTAACCATTATAGTAACTGTAATATCAATTGAATATGCAACAAAAATAAGAGGATATGCAGCAATTGGAGGAGAATATTTGATTCCAATTTTTGGACTACTAATAATACTTTTTTTAGAAGAATATTTAGGAAACGAGGAAAAGAAAAATGAAAACAGAAAATCAAATAAAAGAAGAAATTAAGAAACACAAAGAATATCTAAAAAATATAAAATTTCAAGAAAGAACAGTAGAACAAAAAATGCACTCAGCAATAATAGAAGCACTGGAATGGGTTATAAAGGAGGAAAAAAATGAGCATTAAAATTTATGTGAAAAGTTTATTTATCATATATAGATACAACAAGATGAAAGAAACATTACGAATTATGAAAAATAATTTAAAACTTTTGAAAGGGGTGAGATAAATGAATGCAAAACATATGAAAGAAACTGAAGATAATATATCAGCAAACTTAGTAAGAGATAAAGACTTTAAAATAGACCTTTTGAATTCACAATTGGAGCATAAGAACAATGAAATAAAGGATCTAAAACAAGATATGCTTGATACATTAAAGAGAATCATTGATATAGGAGAGGCAAATCACTATAATAATTCGCAACTAGCAACAAGAAAAATGAAAGAAATTGCATCCGAGCATTATAAAAGATTAGCAGTTGATTTATATGGATTAGATGTATTAGCACAAAATAATAGAACTACCAAATACCGACCAAAGTAAATAAATAGTTCTATAAAACACTTTGAAAAATGCTCTGACTTTATTCTAGCACATAGAATTTTAGAAATCAAGAGCAGAAAGGAGCAATAAAATGGAAAAATGTCCTAAATGTGGTGGACCACTTGGAAATAGACCAGCATTGAGCAGGAGAGATAACAAGACAGATATATGCTCAGAATGTGGATATAAAGAGGCAATGGAAGATGCAGAAAAAATAATTGCTATGCATAGGAAGGAGAAATAATAATGAAGATAAGAATATCTAATTTGAAATTAAAAAATTTCAAAGGAATAAAAGATTTAAAAATTGATTTTAATAGTGAAAATACAAATATTTACGGAAAAAATGCAACAGGAAAAACAACAATATTTGATGCATTTAAATGGCTATTCTTTGACAAAGATAGCAATGACAGAAAAGATTTTAATATAAAAACATTAGATAGTGAGAATAAACCAATTCATTTTTTAGACCATGAAGTTGAGGCAACATTGGTAGTTGATGAAATGAAAATGGTATTCAAAAAAATACTTCACGAAAAATGGGTAACTAAAAGAGGACAGTCAGAACAAGAATTTGCTGGACATGAAACTAACTATTGGATAGATGAAGTACCAATAAAAAAGAAAGATTATGAAGAAAAAATCAATAGTTTGATACCTGAAAGTTTATTTAAGCTAATTACAGATCCAACATATTTTAATAATCAATTAAAATGGACAGAAAGAAGAGAATTGCTGATAAATATATCAGGTACTACAATATCAGATGACGAAATACTCAATTCAAAGGAAGAGTTCAAGATAATTAAGGATAACATAGAGGGAAGGTCCATAGATGATTATAAAAAAGTAGTACAAGCAAAAATAAAGGACTTAAATAAAGAAAAAGAAACGATACCAGTAAGAATTGATGAACTAACAAATACATTAATAACCGAACACAATATTAATTATGAAGAAATAGAAAAGCAAAAAGAACAATATGACCAGGAATTACAGAAAATCGAAACAGAAATGACAGATGTACAAGCTAAATCAAAAGAAAATATGAAAATAGCAGGGGAATTAACTGAGGCGAAACAAGAACTAGCAGATTTTAAATTAAAAAAAGAAACAGAATATTCACAAAAGTATTCTAATGACCTAATTAATTTACAAAACGAAAAGAGAATAGCTGAAAGTACAATAAGAGTAAAACAAGATGAAGATAATGAAAGAAAAATAAAAATAGAGCAAGACCAAAAGAGAAAAGAAGAATTATATAAAGAATGGGATATAGTTAATAATCAAAAATTAGAATATGATCCAAATTCATTTGTATGTCCAACCTGCAAAAGGGAATACGAAACAGACCAAAAGGAAGAAATAAAAAAACAATTTGAAAATAATTTTAATACACATAAAAAGGCAGAGCAAGATGCAATAAACAAAGAAGGACAATCTATAAATGCAAGAATAGATGAAAATACAAAGGCTAGAGAAAAACTACAACAAGAAATGCAAGATGCAAACAGTAAGTTGGAAAATATAAACAATAAAATTGCAGAATTAGAAAAAGCAAAAGAAAGTGAAAATACATTTGATGTAACTTCAATGCCAGAATATATGGACAAAGATAAGAAAGTAAAAGAACTAGAAGAAAAAGTAAATAACTTAACCAATGGAGATATTTCGGAATTACAAAATAAAAAAGCAGAAATAACTGAAGAAATAAACAAATTAAATAAAACATTAAATGAACGAGAAATACAAGAAAAAACAAAGGAACGTATAACAGAATTACAAAATGAAGAAGAAGTAATCTCAAGCAAAATACAAGAATTAGAAGGTCAACAATATGCACTAGAAGAATTTACAAAAACTAAAGTCGAATTATTAGAAAATGCAATAAATAGCAAGTTTGAACTAGTAAAATTTAGACTATTTGATACACAGATAAATGGTGGATTAGTAGAATGCTGTGATACGCTAGTAAACGGAGTACCATATGCAGATGTAAACAATGCACACAAAATACTTGCAGGACTAGATATCATCAATACACTAATTAAATTTTATAATACATCAGCACCAATATTTATAGACAACAGAGAATCCATCAATGAAATTTACAACATAGATACACAAATAATAAGCCTAATAGTAACAACAGATAAAGAACTAAGGATTGGAGAAAAATAATGGAAGAAAAAGAGTATGTTGAACTAAACACACTACTTGCGAAATTAAGAGTAACTTGTTTAAAAGAAGTAGGGAAGCCAGAATTGACATCAAGTGAAAGAGAACGAAATTACAAATTAGTCAGAAATATAGACTATATAAGAAGAACAATGCCTTTAAAAGTAGGCGAAGGCACAATAGCAATAATAGATTAGAAAGGAAGGAAAATCAAATGAATAATACAATAGTTTTAAAAATATCAAGCAAATCAAATCCAAATGCAATAGCAGGAGCAATAGCAGGAAGTCTACAAGAAAATAAGAGAGTAGAATTACAAGCAATAGGAGCAGGAGCAATAAATCAATCAATGAAAGCAATAGCGATTACAAGATCATATGTTGCTGCAAGTGGTGTTGATTTAGTATGTGTACCTGCTTTTTGCACAGTCAAAGTAGAAACAGAAGATAGAACAGGTATGAAATTTATAGTCAAGGAGGTTAAATAATTATGGCAAATTTTATGGAATTTATAAGAAAATCAGTAAAATTCAAATGTGATATACATATAAAAATTAACGAAGATAAAGAAGAAGCATTTACAGAAGTAGATGGAAATGTACCTAGTGTCCTAACAGGATTATCATTACTAATTAGTACATTAAAAGAAAAGAAAGTACCTGAGGAACTAATTGAAGGAGCAGTTAAATTGGGATTAGAAAAAAAGTATACACACATGGAAGAAAAGCAAGATAAAGTAGAAGTAAAATGTGGGAGTATAGAACTTGAAGGAGAAAAAGCCAAGGAATTCAAGGAATTTTTAAAAAGTATGGGGGTAGAACTATGAGTAATGAATTAGTAAAAAAAGAAGAGAATCAAGCACAAAAGAAAGAATTAACAGCAAGTGAGAGATTTACAGGAATGGTAATAAATGAATTTCAAGGAAACGTAGGACAGTTAAATTTAAATGAATACCAAAAACAACTTATAAGAAATTATTTTATAGGAATAGATAATGCACTAAAAATTGCAGAAGAAAGAAGAAGCTATAGTAAAAAGAAAGCAAATGATCCAGCAATAACATGGCAAAATGTAAATATGAACAAACTAGCAGTTGACGTAGTACAAAATGCAAAATTAGGACTAGATATGGCAGTAACAAATCATTTAAGTGTAGTACCATACTTGAATGGAAAAACAAACAAATATGATTTGAATCTAATGCCAGGATATGAAGGACTAAGATATGTGGCCATAAAATATGCAATATACCCAATAATAGACATTAGAGTAGAACTAATACATAAAAATGATAAGTTTAAAATGACCTCAAAAAACAATGTAGAGTGCTACGAATTTGATATAGAGAATCCATTTGACAGAGGAGAAGTAATAGGAGGATTTGGATATATAAGATATCAAGATGAAACAAGAAACAAACTAGTAGTAATGTCAAAAGCTGAACTACTAAAGAGAAAACCAAGTACAGCAGCTGCAGAATTTTGGGGTGGAGAAAAAGATAAATGGGAAAATGGAAAGAAAGTAGGAACAGAAACAATAGAAGGATGGCAAGAAGAAATGCTATATAAAACAATGGTAAGAGCTACTTGCAAAAAAGTACCATTAGATCCAAAGAAAATAAATGAAAGCTACATATATGTGATGGAATCTGCTGAAAATTACTATGTAGAAAGCCAGGAGGACAAAGTAAATCAAGAAATAGAAGAGAATGCTAATAAAGAATTAATAGATATCAAGGCAAAAGAAACAATGGAATCAGAAACAGAAAATCCTCCAGCTGTATCAGAGGAAAATACAACAGAAGAAAATCAAAACGATAGGCCATCATTTTAATGAAACTTAAGGTATTAGGTAGCAGTTCATCAGGAAACTGTTACCTAATCGAGATAAATAAAAATGAGAAATTGATATTAGATGCAGGTATTAATTTCAAAGAAGTACAAAAAGAATTGAAGTTTAATTTACAAGGAATACAGGGAGTTCTAATAACACATGAACATATGGATCATCTAAAATATGCCCCTAATTTTGCACTAAATGGTATAGATATTTATGCATCAAGTGGAACATTTAAGAAATTAGAACTAACTGGCCACAGATTTAAAATTATAAAGGCATTACAGCAATTTGAAATAGGTAATTTTATAATATTACCATTTGATACACAGCATGATGCAGCAGAACCGTTGCGGATTTTTAATACAATATAAACCAACAGGAGAAAAGCTATTATATGCAACAGATACATATTATATCAAATACAAATTTAGTAAATTAAACTACTTATTACTAGAGTGCAATTATAATAAAGAAAAAGCAAAAGAAAATGCAAAAAATGGAGTAATAAATAAAACTAGATATAGCAGATTATTGGAAAGTCATTTTAGCCTAGACAATGTTATAAAGTTTTTGAAATCTAATGATTTAAGCTATGTAAAAAATATTATACTATGCCATCTATCAGACACAAATTCAAATCAAAAATTAATGCAAAGTAGAGTATTTGAAGAAACCAACATACCAACAACAATTGCTGAACCTGGACTAGATTTAGAACTAAAATTATATCCATTTTAAAGAGTGGAGGATATAGCTTATGAGTAATAAATGTAAAATATGCAATAGAAAATTAAGAAACTGGAAAAGCATACAAAGAGGTATTGGGCCAACTTGTGAACGAAACTATTTAGATAAAATATATAAAGAAACACAAATAACAATAGAAGATTTAATACAAAAGAAAGGAGAAATTAAACAAGATGGATAATCGTAGAATAAAACCATCAATACCAACTATGGATATTACAAAATGCTAATTATATAACGAAAGTATTTGTAGATAGGTGGTGGTATTAATGGCAAGGCCAAAAAAACAAGGATTAGATTATTTTCCGCTAGATGTAAATGTTGATAACAAACTCGAGATATTAGAATCAGAATATGGAATATTAGGTTTTGGATTTATTATCAGACTATTCCAAAAAATATATGCAAATGGATATTATTTAGAGTGGAATCAATATAGTGCACCATTATTTAAAAAAGAAGTAGGAATAGAAAAAGAAAAAATAAATGAAATAGTAGACTTTTGCTTAGACATAAACATTTTTGATAAAAGATTATATCAGCAATGCCAGATACTGACTAGTAGGGGAATACAAAAAAGATATTTTACAGTATGTAAAAGAAGAAAAGAAGTTGAAGTAATAAAAGAATATTTGCTGGTAAAACCTCAAGACTATGGGATTAATGTTGACAATAATTCGAATAATGATAACAAAAATGAAAATACAGAAAATGAAAACAATTTGAATACAGAAACGCAACATAAACGGAGTTAATGTCGACAATAACTCAATAAATGACGACAATAATACACAAATAGAAAGAGAAATAGAAAGTGAAAGAGAAACAGAAATAGAAAATAATAAAACTAAACTAAACAAAACTAAATTAAATAATTTATTTATATATATGATAAATGGGCAAAACAACGAGGAGAATATCTCGGAAAATGACCGAATTGCAATCATAAGGCATTTAAAGAGATTAGAATTATATTTTACTAACATAGAAACATTGAATATCATATCAAAAGAAAAACTATTGGAATATGAATTGCAATATTGGACAATAAAAGAACTACACTTTAGCCCATACAAAATATACTTAAATGAACTAACTAGGGACAAGTTTTTACTGAAATTTTTGCAGACACAGAAATATATAAAGATAGATAGTGAGAGTAAACTGACTGATTTTGTAAGCTATTTTATAAAATCACTACGAGAAGAATTAGAAAATGGAGGAAACAAAAATGCCACCAATTAAGGAAAATGAATTGATGTCAAGGAAACTGAAAGCGTGCGAAAATTGTGAATGGTGTATACCTATGCTAACGTGCGATTTTCCACACTGCTTACTAACAGGAAAACCAAAGGGATTATTTGAAACGTGTAATAATTTTAAAGAAAGAACAGGGATGCATATTAGTATGTAAACAAGTAAACATAATACAATTAAAAGCGACAAAGTTTGAATTTTGGAAACAAACACAATCAAGAAAAAATTTACAAAGGAAAGGTGGAAGAATTATGCAGATTGATAATATGGAACAAACACTAGAATTACTAAATGATATAAATTACTTTTTTAGAAATATTGACGAAATAGATAGAAAATTACAAGCAGATTTACACAATGAAGAATCATAAAAGACAAAATTGATTTAATAAATACTATAAAACCTTATACAAACAAATTCATAATGAAAGGTATATTTGCAGAAACAGATATCACTATAAAAAACATAGAAACATTAAGAAACAACCAAGAAACAAGACAATACACACCAAGAGTTCTAAAAGACCTGAAGTGTGCAAAAAAGAAGGGAGAATAATTATGGATGATTATAGAAAAATTCAAGAAATGCAAAGGATAAATAGAATTAAGGAAAACAATGATTGTATAACTTGCGAAGTAATAATAACAAAAGAATTTAAAGAAGCACCAATATCAGTAGTACAAGGAAATGGTGGACCTATTGAAATGGCACAAATGGTAAAAACTTTAATGGATGTTGCTGAATCATTAAAAAGAGAATTTCCAGAAATAAATAAAATCATACCAATGTTAAATAAAAATAGTGGAATGAAAACAGCATATAAGCAAGTTGAAACATGGGGGCGATTTTAAATGATAATAGTTAGTCAAGATAAAAGAAGTATTGTAAATTTCAAACAAGCCAAAATTATAAATATAAACAGGTCAGATTTAAGAGAAATAGAAGCATTTTTTGACTGTAATGAAGATAACTCAAATTCGATATTATTAGGAAAATATGCAACAGAAGAAAGAGCACAAGAGGTATTACAAGAAATAACAAGGACATATACACGTTGGGAAAATTTTAAATATGGCATTGCAGAAGGAATTGGTACTCCAAAATATGAGATGCCAAAGGAGTAGTAAGATGCAAGAACATTGGAGCATTGAACAATATAGAGAATATCAGAAAAAGGGAAACAAAAAAAGTAAATATGGAGCAGTAAAAACTCAAATAGATGGATATACATTTGATAGCAAAAAAGAAGCGGATTATTACTGCGAATTAAAAACAAGGCTACAGGCGGGAGACATTAAAGGATTTTGTTTGCAGCCAATATTTATACTAGCACCAGGGTTAAAATACAAAGCAGATTTTGTAGTAATTGACAAAGATGAAAAAGCAGAAGTAATAGACGTTAAACGGATTTAAAACAAAAGAATATATGACAAAAAAGAAAGTGTTTGAAGATAAGTTCAAGTTAAAAATAAGGGAGGTATAAAAATGAATCCAGTAAATTTTGAAGATGCAAATTGTGTATATAAAGCAGAAGGATGTGGAGATTTGCCAGCACTGAAAACAGATGTAAGTATTATCTCGTGTTGGGAAATGACAGAAAAGGAAAAAGAAGAATTTTTAAAGACTGGCAAGATTTATTTACTAGTAATGGGACAAGCACAACCACCAGTATCACTATATGTAGATAGACCATACATAAGACAATAGAAGGGAGAAAGAAAAATGGGAACAAAGAATAAATTATCAGATTTAAATAATCATTTGTTTGAAGAATTAGAAAGACTTAATGATGACGAATTAAAGGGAGAGGCATTAGAAGAAGAAAGAGAAAGAGCAAAAGCGATGGCTAATATAGCACAAACAATTATAAATAATGGAGAACTAGCATTAAAGGCAGTAAAACACTATGATGAATACGGAAATAAAGAGAAAATGCCAGATATACTACAATTAGGAGATGGAAAATGAGACATAAATATTCAAAGTTAGAAGATCAATATTTGATTGAAAACGTAAAAGGAATAACTCTTAAAGAATTAACAAACAAGTTTAATAAGCAATTTAGCTTGGATTTATCAGAGGGAGCAATTTCAAATAGAAAAGTAAAGCTAGGAATACAAAGTGGAATAGTTGGGGGACAATTTCAAAAAGGACAAGAATCATGGAATAAAGGGAAGAAAATGTCTCCTTCCCAATATAAAAAAGCAGCACCAACAATGTTCAAAAAGGGAAATATACCAGCTAATAGGCGACCAATAGGAAGTGAAAGAATAGATAAAAACGGATATATATTGATTAAAGTACAAGATGGATACAAGAATAAAAACTGGATTAGAAAACATCGCTACTTATATGAACAAGCATACGGAAAAGTACCAAAAGGACATAAGGTAATATTTGCAGATGGAAACATTAGAAATTTTGATTTAAGTAATCTGATTTTAGTTTCTGATGCTGAAGAACTAATAATGAATCAAAGAAAATTGTTTAGTGAAAATGGAGAGCATACAAAAACTGGGGCAATAATAGCAAAAGTTTTAAGTAAAGCAAAAACGAGGTAAGAAATGGAGAAAGATATAGACTATGAACAACTGTATTATGATGCTATATACGAGAATAGGCAATTAAAAAATAAAATAACTGAATTAGAAAATGAAATTGAAGATTTGAATATCTGCAGAACAAAAAAGAATATAGACTTACAAAAATACTTATTACTGCAGATGGATAGGAGAAAAATGGGAAAACCAGTACAAAGAGGTAGATATAAAAACAAACAAAATGCAACGTGTGAATTATGCGAACATTGTATGTATGTAGAACATGGAGATATGTATTGCGATTTAACAATAGATGCAGAAAATAAAGAAGTAAAATGGGTATATGACGAATTTTGTCCGACAAAAGACTATATGTGGTGTAACAAAAAGAAATTTGTAGAAAGGTAGAAAAGCAAATGATTAGTTATTTTATAGGTGGACTATTTATAGGAGCAGTGATAGGTGTTGGGATTATGTGCATTTTACAGATAGCAAAAGGAGACGATGAAGAATGAAACATATAGTTAGTTTTAGTGGTGGGAAAGATAGTACAGCAATGTTATTAAGAATGCTAGAGGAAAATATGCCAGTAGATGAAATATTGTTTTGTGATACTGGCAAGGATTTTCCAGATATGATTAAACATATATCTGAAGTTGCACATTACATTTGGTACAGATATGGAAAAAGTATAACTACATTAAAAGCAGAGAAAAGTTTTGATTATTATATGTTTGAACACGAAAAAAAACGTGGAAAGAACAAAGGCAAAAAAGGGTATGGATGGGCAACAATGCGTTGCAGATGGTGTACAAGCAATCTAAAGAACAGAGTTATTGATAATTATTTAAAAAGGTATAAGATAGAGGGATATGTTGACTATGTAGGAATTGCAGCAGATGAACCTAAAAGAATTAAGGAAAAATGTTATCCATTAGTACAATGGGGAATGACAGAAGTTGATTGCTTAAAATATTGCTATGATAGAGGATTTACTTGGAATGGATTATATGAACATTTTGATAGGTTAAGTTGTTGGTGCTGTCCACTTAAAAATCTAAAAGAACTAAGAATTTTATATAAATATTATCCAAATTTATGGGTGCAATTAAAACAAATGGACAAAAAATCATATAACCAATTTAGATCCGATTATAGTGTAGAACAATTAGAAGAAAAATTTAGAAAGGAGGGAATATGATATGAAGTTAATAGAATATTTAAAAATTGAAAAACAATATGATGACCTTTATTATGTGACAGATATTAGAAGAATAGTAAATGTAATGAAAGACAAAGGGGTAGAAATTACACCAAAAGAAGCAAATAAATTGTGGAATATGTATAGTGATAACCAAGATGAAGGATGGATAGTTTTACCTGCGAATGATGATGAAATATTTGAAATAATTATAAAATATGCCAAAATAAAATATGGGGAGGAGATATAAAATGCCAACAGAAAGTAGTGAATTAGTACCAGGAAAAGTATTTGTGCAAACAAATGAAAATGAAGAACCAAAAGAACTTAAAATAATTGATATAAGTGCTGTAGAAAGCAACGAAGATGATGCAATAGATGCTATGAAATATGGAGTAGAAGGTATGACAAGTGGAGAAATATCTACAACAATTGAAATCCCAAAAGAAAAAGTAAGACAAATTCTTAAAATGAATGGATTAGAACGAATTACTAGAAAAAGATTTAAAAAGTTATTAATGGGATGTAGAATGCAAAGAAACGATGCTGAGATAGTTGCAAGAGCTTTTCAAGAAAGAAAAATACAATACACACCATTAGGAGTTCAAAAGATTATAGAAACTATCAATACAGAAGAGGAAAAGGAGAAACAATAGATGGCAACAAATCAATTTTTTATAAAAAAGGAGAATGAAGAAAGACAAGCAATAGGAATAAAGGCTAAATACATAAAAACAATGGATTTTGCATTTAATGATGTAATTATATTGAATTGTAATACTGAAGATGAAGTAGCAGAGAAAATAAAAGAGAATGAAGTAATAAAAATAAATAATGTTGGAACAGTAGAATATATCAACTCAAGTTATATTATGTTTTATGAATTGTAGGAGGTGGAAAAATGACAAAAGAAGAAATGATAGAACAACTAATAAGTCTAAAGGAAAATGCAAAAGCGAATATTGATACAGATGAAATATTTAGAAAAGACTACGAAGCATTAGAAATAGCATTAAAATTAATAGACGAACAAGAAACTGAGAAGAGACTTAATAACAAAGTAATAGATAAAAGAAATGAAGAGAATCTAAAATTAGCTGCAGATAACTTCAAAAAAAGCAAAATAATAAATGAAATGGCTGAACATATAGCGAGTAGTGCAATAGTTGATGACACTGTGTGTGCAATAGAATTTTGTGGAATAGAAGAAGATTGTACACATGAAAAAATGCTGAAATGTACAAAACAATATTTTGAAAAGAAGGTAGAAAATGATACTTGAATTTCCAACAGGAAAAGAAATTAAAGATGATGGTACTTGTAATAATTGCAAGTATAATTGTGGATATAAAGAAAAAAATCATAGAATTATATGGTGTGATAAACACATTACATATACATATCAAGATCATGGTTGTAGTGATTATAAATTTAGATGTGAAGGAGGTGCAGGATGAGAGAAATTGAAGTGGGAGAATATGTAAGAACTAGAGAAGGACATTTAGGAAAATTAATGGCAATAAATGAAAAAGATTATAATTACTTGGGTGTAGATACAACAAAAGAAATAAGAAATGATGGATTTCCAGCAACATATTTATACTTAAAAAATGAAGATATAGTAAAACATAGTAAAAAGATAATTGATTTAATAGAAGTTGGAGATTATGTGAATGGTCAAGAAGTCATAGAAATTTATGAAGAAGAAGATATGTACTGTAATAGCAGTTACCAATTCAAAGAAAAAAATATTGAAGTGCAAAATGATGAATATGAATGTGTACCAATTGCTTATTTATACACAAACAAAGAGATAAAAACAATATTAACAAAAGAACAGTATACAAAAAATTGTTTCGAGGTGATGCAAGGATGAAAAAATTAGGAACGATGGAAAACCCATGTCGAAACAATGAAGATATAAGCAAAATAATAAAAAGCATGGCAAATTGCAATATATATACAATCAAAACATTTACAATATCAGATAAGAATATTGAACTTGCAAAGGTAAAAAATATTAGATTTGTAGGATTAGCTGTAGCATATTTCAAAACGCCAACAGTGTCAAAAGCAATGGCGGATGCAACAAGAAAAGAAAACATTTCCTTAATTAGTATAGATAAAAACACAAAGATACCAATAAATTTAGACGAAATAGCAAAGCAAATAGCAAGTCAATTTAATGTTAATACAAATTTGGATCAAGCATTAAATAAAACAGCTACACAGTTACAGCAAGAATATAATAGCAAGTATTTGGGAAGGTGGATATTATAAGTATGACAGAAATCAAAATAAATGGAAAACTAGAAGATATAAGTGCGATGATAGTAGGTGCAGAAAGATATGCACTAGGCAGAAGAACATACATAGTACAATGGACCTGTGAGTTTATAAAAAATAACTTGCATCTAATAACTGATAAGGACAAGCAAGTAATAATAAGAGATTTGGAAAATCCAATTAGTTATGGAGATGAGTGCGATAAGGTGTGTTGGATCCACTTATTAGAAATATTAAAAAAGGAGGGATAAGCATATGGTAATAGCACAAGTACACAGTAAAGAAGATGCTGAAAAGGCTATGATAGCAATTGGGCAAGAAATTATAAGAAGAGCAAAAGAAACGTGTGTAAATGTTGATAGGGTAACATCAATAAAAATAACAGCTGAAATAACACCAGAGGAGTACGCAAATGTAAATATAAACAAAAATTATGTAGCAGAATTTGAAGAAAAGGAGGAAAACCACAATGAACGAAAAGATAAGTAACACAATAGCATTAAAACAACAAATAATTAATGAATTAGAAAAGCTATCATTAGATGTAGAAGAATCAGTAACTAATGATATAAGGTTTAGAATAGAAACAAAACATTGGTATGGATATAGTGAGCCCTTTTTGAAAAAAGATAGGCATATATTAGATGTGTCAAAAGATACAATGCAATCAATACTAAGTTCTGCAATTGAAAAAGAAAAAGAAAGAATCGAAAAACTTATTGATATGGAAATACAAAAAAGAATAGGAGGAAAGTAAAATGATAGAAAAAGTAAATCCGGATCATCCAGATAAAATAGCAGATAGAATTGCAGGTGCAATAGTAGATTTAGGATATAAATTACAAGAAAATCCTAAGATAGCAGTTGAAGTACTAATAGGACATGGAAATTGTAAAATCATTATAGAAAGTTCTGTTGAGTTTAATGAAACATATATATTTGACATTGTATATAGAATCACGAAAACTAATGACATAAGAGTAGAAATAATACTAGCAAAGCAAGATGAGTATTTAGCAAATAACCAAAAAGGAAAAGTAAGATGTGGAGATAATGGAATATTTAAAGGTGTACCATTGACTGAAGAAGATAGACAAATAAGTTATTTAGCACATCAAATATATGATAAATACAATAGTGATGGTAAGTATATATTAGACCAAAAAACAAATAAATGTATAATTTGTCAAAGTAATGCAAAAACTGAAGAACTAAAAAAATTATATCCAACAGCAACAATAAATCCATTAGGAGAATGGACTGGTGGGATAAATGTAGATACAGGAGCAACTAATAGAAAATTAGGATCTGATATGGGAAATGCAGTAACAGGTGGAGGATTACACGGAAAAGACTTGTCAAAAGCGGATGTATCAGTAAATATATATGCACATATAAAAGCACAAGAATTACAAAAGCCAATAGAATTATTTTGTGCTATTGGAGATGAAACAATAGATGGAAAACCATATGAAGAAATAGTTGAACAAGCAAGAAAATACATCCAAGCAAAAGGCGGATTTGAAAAATTTGCAGAATGGGGCTTATTTTAAATAATAGGAATGGAGGTATTTAAATGCCAAAGAAGAAAAAAGAAGAAATAAAACAAAATGAGGATCCTAAAAAAGCTGAAGAACAAACCAAAGAAAATAACACGAACCAACAATTAGGTTGGGTACAGATATTGTTATTATTAGGAAAACCACTATGGGATGATGAATTGAAAAAGTGGAGAGTATTAAATGGATACCAATCAGTGTTAGGAAATAGCAATAATCAGATGTTTTTTGAAGTAACTTTTACAGATAGCCCATATTGGGAGAACTTTATTGAAAAGCGATTATACCTTGAAATTCCAAAGGAAAACACCGATGAAAAAAGTGTTAAAAAAGTTGAAAAATAATCGAAAAAATCGTTGACTTAACTGGGGTTGCGCGGCATAATGTGTGTTGTAAGGAGGAAAAGTTATGTTAACTAAAAGATTCGGAATAGAAATTGAACTAACAGGTATAACAAAAGATACAGCTGCAAACACAGTAAAAGGAATAGTAGGAGGCAGATTACAACATACAAGAGATAGCTACAATACAATAAAGATAAATGCAACAGACGGTAGAACATGGAAGATAATGAATGATGCAAGCATAAGAAAACAAGACAGATGGGGAAATACAGACAATAGAGATTATTCGGTAGAATTTGTAAGCCCAATTCTAACAGCAACAGATATTGACACAGTACAAGAAATAGTAAGGGCATTAAGAGCAGCAGGAGGAAAAACAAATAGTAGTTGTGGAATACACATACATTTAGATGGAGCGGATCATACTGTACAAAGTCTAAAGAATTTCATAAACATCATAGCAAGTAAAAACGATTTACTATATAAGGCATTACAAATAAAACCAGATAGAATAAGATGGTGTAAAAAGATGGACCAAAGATTAATAGATGAGATACAAAAGAAGAAACCAAAAACAATGCAAGAAATAAAAGATATCTGGTACAACGAAAGAAATGCTGGGTACCATAGCCACTATGACCAAACTAGATACCATTTCCTAAACCTACATAGCTACTTCGAAGGCAATCACACAGTTGAATTAAGAGGATTTAATTCAACATTACACGCAGGAAAAGTAAAAGCATACATATTACTAGCACTAGCACTAAATAAACAAGCATTAATACAGAAGAAAGCAAGTAGTAAAAAATCGCAAGAAGAAAACGAAAAATTTGCAATGAGAGTGTATCTAAATAGAATCGGATTTATAGGACCAGAATACAAAAATTATAGAGACCACTTGATAAAGCATTTAGATGGGTCAGCAGCATGGAGATATGGAATTGATGATCCAAGATATAAGAAAAATAAAAAGAAGGAGGAACAACAATAATGGGAAAAAAATATATAGCATATGGAAGTAATATGAATATTGAGCAAATGTCAAGAAGGTGCCCAAACGCAAAACCAATAGGGAAAACAGTATTGAAAAATTATAAACTTGTATTCAAAGGAGTAGCAGATATAGAAAAAAGTGAAAGTGAAGAGGTGCCAATCGTAGTATGGGAAATAACCAAAGAATGTGAAAAAGCACTCGATATATACGAAGGTTATCCAAGACTATATAGAAAAGAATATGTGCCAATACTGATAAATGGAAAAACAGAACTTGCAATGGTATATGTAATGAATTATGCAAAAGGAGCTAAACCAAGTGAATATTACTACAATGTAATAAAACAAGGCTACAAAGATTTTGACATAAATATAGCACCACTAGAAAAGGCATTAAAAGAAAGTGAAATGTAATAAGGATAAAATAGGAATATTGTAATATAAATAAAAATCACACTACCATAATTCAATAAAATATGTAACATACAATTTGCCTAGAAAGAGAGGGTTTTGTATGAGTAATATAGAAATTTCTGAAAAAGAAAGCCAGTTACTAGCACTAGTAGAACAACTAGTGGAAGAAGGTGTGGCTAAAGGTGTAAAAAAGGGGATTGAACAAATAAAAAATGAGGAAAGACTAAAAGAGAAGATAACATATGATACAAGAATAAAGAACACAAGGCTATTATTAAAGAATTATAGAAACTTTGTAAAGGCTTGTAAACAAGCAACATTTACAGAAAAAGACCTAGAAACAGCAACTGTAGAAGAAGTGTTAGACAAGTTATTTTGTCAATCATGTGATGAAATAACAGTAGTTCAATCTATATTAGCATCTAAAAAAAGGACAGAAATTATATTAACTCATATAAAAAGAATTATAGATTTTTATTTGTATGAATCAGATCATAGCAATAATGACGAGAAAAAGCGAAAAGCTCATATTTTGAATGATTTATATGTAACTGGAAAATATAAACCAAAAATAAATGACATGTCCGAAAAGTATCATATAAGTGAAAGGCAAATTAGAAGAGATGCAAATTCGGCAATTGAAGAAATAGCAGTGCTTATGTTTGGTATAGATGGTATAAGAAAAATGTGATTTTGAAATTGCAAATGTTGTCCAAAACTTGTCCTTGACATGTCATTGTCAATAATTTATAATAGTAATGTCAAAAAGTATGTTAAGAAAATAAATCCCCTTTTATTTTTTGAAAAAATATATACAAAAAAGAACTTGTAAATTAGCTTTTACAGGTTCTTTTTGTTTGAAAGAAGGTAGTAGAATGAATTTAAAAAAATTGAGAATAGGGGATTTGGTAATGGCAACATACAACCCTAGAAAAGATTTAACTGCAAAAGATAAAGAATATCAAAAGATAAAAAATAGTATTACAGAGTTCGGATATGTTACACCAATTATTGTTAATACAGATATGACAGTTATAAGTGGACACCAAAGACTTAAAGTTTTAAAAGATTTGGAATATGAAGAAATAGAGTGTATAGTAGTTGATTTTGACAAGGATAAAGAAAAATTATTAAATGTGGCCTTAAATAAAATATCTGGAGAATGGGACTACCAAAAATTAGAAACTATGTTTAATGATTTAGAAAATAACAATATTGATTTATCAATTACAGGTTTTGAAGAAAAAGAAATAAATAAATTATTAAAAGAAACTGAAGAAATAATGAATGATAATACAGAAATAGATATTACAGATTTTTCTGATGACAAATTCCAATGTAAGTGTCCTAAGTGTGGATTTGTATTTGATGCAGATAAACAAGAAGAGGTGGAATAGTATGAACGAATATGAATGGTATTTAAAAGATATATCCAAAGCACGAAAAAACAATTATAAAGTTTTTTCTTGTTTTGCTTGTGGTGGTGGATCCACAATGGGATATAAGTTAGCTGGATATAATGTTATTGGAAATTGTGAAATTGATAAAAAAATAAATGCAATGTATATCAAAAACCATCATCCGAAGTACAATTATTGTATGGGTATCCAAGAAATGAATAAGATAAAAAAGTTTCCAGAAGAATTATACAATTTAGATATATTGGATGGAAGCCCACCCTGTAGTACATTTTCAATGGCAGGAGAAAGAGAGAAAAACTGGGGAAAAAATAAGAAATTTAGAGAAGGCCAAACAAGTCAAGTATTAGATGACTTGTTTTTTGAATTTATAGATTTAGCTAGTATTTTAAAACCAAAGATAATTGTTGCTGAAAACGTAAAAGGACTAATGCAAGGAAATGCTAAAGGGTATGTCAATCTAATAATAAAAAAATTAAATGAAATTGGATATAATGTGCAAATGTTTTTATTAAATGCGGCAACAATGGGAGTACCACAAAGACGAGAAAGGCTGTTCTTTATTGCAACGCAAATAGCATTAAACTTTCCTAAAATAGAACTTAAATTTAATGAAACACCAATTAAGTATGGAGAAATAAAAGGCAAAGAGTATAAAGCACTTAACAAAGATACTCTATTATTTGAAAGATGGAAAAAAAGAATCAATAGAGATGTTAAAGTAAGTGATACAGTTAAAAGAACAGAAAATGGAAAAATAAGCAGTTTCAATACACCATATTTAAAAGATGATAGAACACCACCAACTATTACTGCAGGAGGAAATTCACCATTAAGATTTGATGTACCAGGATTTGTGAGTGACAAAGATATTTTGAAAATACAGACATTTCCTCAAGATTATGATTTTATGGGAATGAATGTGCAATATGTGTGTGGAATGAGTGTACCACCAATTATGATGAAAAGAATAGCAGAACAAATAAAAATACAATTGTTGGATAAAACGAAAGGGGTGATCTGATGAATATACAAAAAATACAAGTTAGTAAGTTAATACCAGCAACTTATAATCCTAGAAAGAATCTAAAACCAAATGACGAAGAATACATAAAAATTAAAAACAGTATAGAAAATTTTGGATTTGTAAGTCCATTGGTAATAAATAAAGATATGACGGTTATAGGAGGACATCAAAGATTAAAGGTATTAATAGAACTAGGATATACTGAACTTGAATGCATTGTGGTAGATTTAGATAAAACTAGTGAAAAGGCACTAAATATAGCACTAAATAAAATACAAGGCGATTGGGATGAAGAAAAACTAGAAAATTTGTTAAAGGAATTAAAAACAGAAAATTTTGATTTGGAGTTAACAGGTTTTAATTCTGAAGAAATAAGTGATTTACTAGATGACTTCTTCGAAACAACTGAAGATGAGTTTGATGTAGATAAGGCAATAGAAGAAATAAAAACACCTATAAGTAAAAAAGGCGATATTTGGATATTGGGAAACCACAGACTTATGTGTGGAGATAGTACAAGTGCTGAAGATGTAAACAATCTAATTAATGGTGCAACTATGGATTTGTGTATAACGGATCCACCTTATAATGTGAATTATGGCTCAATAAATGAAACTGGATATGGAAAGCAAAGAGAAAACGGAAATAAAATATTAAATGACAATATGGATGATGAATCGTTCTATTTGTTCTTAAAAGCATTTTACACACAAATGCTTAGAGTTTTGAAACCAGGTGGTGCATATTACATTTTCCATGCAGATACAGAGGGTTACAATTTTAGAAAAGCATTAATAGATGCAGGTGGGCAAGTTAAACAAAATCTAATATGGGTAAAGAACACGTTTGTATTAGGTAGGCAAGATTATCAATGGAAACACGAACCTTGTTTGTATCGGCTGGAAAGAACGGAGCAGGGCATTATTTCATAAATGATAGAACACAAACTACAGTATTTGAAGAAAACAAACCTGATTATAGAAAGATGAAAAAAGAAGAATTAGTTGATATTTTAGAAAATATGACTAAGGATAATGTACCAACTACTATTATGAATGAAGATAAGCCAACTGTAAATGACTTGCATCCTACAATGAAACCAATAAAATTATTGGGAAGATTAGTAAAAAATAGTAGCAAAATAGATGAAAAAATATTGGATTTATTTGGAGGCAGTGGCTCGACATTAATTGCAGCAGAACAAACTAATAGAACCTGCTATCTTATGGAATTGGATCCCAAATATTGTGATGTTATTGTGAAAAGGTGGGAAACTTTAACTAATAAAAAGGCAAAACTAGAAAAAAGGTAGGTGGGTGATATGATGTGATAGAAGATCGTAATAAAATTGCTAAAATAAAAAAAGATTATATTGCAGGAAAAACCTACAATCAAATTGTAGAAAAATACAATGTTACTTACAACGAAGTTCTATACCTTGTAAAAAAAGAAAAATGGACAAGAAAAAGCAATCGAAGTAAAGCATTAAAGAAAAATCAAAATGCAAAAGGAAATAAAGGAGGACCAGGAGCAGAAAAAAGAAATAAAAGGGCCTTAAAGACTGGAGAATATGAAACTATATATGATGATTTGCTTACAGATGAAGAAAAAGAAATAATGGATAGAATAGACATTGAAGATAAGAAAAAGCAAACATTATCTGAAATAAAAATATTATCAGTTAGAGCAAGAAGAATCTTACATAAAATAGATGAATTAAAAAGTGGAAAAGAAATGAGCATTGTGAGGATGTCAAAAAATTCATTAAATAATGGGACATCAACTAATACAGAAGCGGAAAGTACAATAAATATTATTCAAAGGTTTGAAGAGGCACTGACAAGAGTGCAAGAGGCAAAAAGAAGATACCTAGATAGTTATCACAGAATGGAAACAGATGATAGAAGATTTGAATTAGATTTAATTAGATTAGAAATGGAAGCAGCAAGAGAAGATAGCACAAACACAGAAGATTTAAAAGATGATAGCTTCATTAAGGCATTGAACGATACAACGGAAGGTGTATGGGATGATTATAGAGAAGATGCAGAAGAATAAAAAAATAAACTTCAATGAAAGAATTTCTAATCTAAGAAAAAAAGTAATGCAAAATGCAATTACTATGAAAAAGAAAATAAAAAATGGTACATTATTTCAATTCAAACCTTTTAGTTTAAAACAAAAGAAAATACTTACTTGGTGGACTGACAATAGTCCAGTAAAAAACAAAAATGGAATTATAGCAGATGGAAGTATCAGAGCAGGAAAAACATTGTGTATGTCGTTGTCTTTTGCATTATGGGCAATGGCAAACTTTAATGGGCAAAATTTTATATTAGCAGGAAAAACAGTAGGAGCATTTAGAAGAAATGTTCTTTTTTGGTTAAAGCTGATGTTAAGAGCTCAAGGATATAAAATCAAAGATAGGAGAGCTGATAATTTATGTGAAATATCAAAAGGCGAAGTTATCAACTATTTCTATATTTTTGGAGGTAAGGACGAAAGATCACAAGACTTAGTACAAGGTATTACAGCAGCAGGTGTATTCCTAGATGAAGTTGCACTAATGCCACAATCATTTGTTAACCAAGCACTTGCAAGATGTTCTGTAAAAGGTTCAAAATATTGGTTTAACTGCAACCCAGAAGGACCAAATCATTGGTTTAAAATAGAGTGGATTGATAAAGCGAAAGAAAAAAATATTTTACATCTACATTTTACAATGGATGATAATCCAAGTTTGGATGAAGAAACAAAAAATAGATATAAAAAAATGTTCGTTGGTGTATTCTACCAACGTTTTATTTTGGGCTTATGGGTACTTGCTGAAGGAATTATATATCCTAATTTTGATAAACTGAAACATTGCATAAAAGTAAATGATATTCCAAAGAAATTTGATTACTTCTATGTAACAAGTGACTATGGAATAACAAATCCACAGGTATTTTTGCTATGTGGAATAAAGTACATAGGTGGAAAACCACACGTATGGATACTAGATGAATATTACAACAAAGGTACAAAAAAGAATAAAAATGGGCAAGAAGAAAAAATCACAAAAACAGATGAGCTGTTTCTTAAGGACTATAAAAAATTAATTAAAGATATCGATATAAGAAAAGTAATTATAGATCCTAGTGCAACATCACTAATCAATTTATTTAAGCAAAACAAAATTGTAGTTAAAGAAGCAGATAATAGCGTAATAGATGGAATTAACCTAGTTTTAAATTGGCTTGATGAAGAAAGAATCCATATTGTTGAAGAAAAATGTCCTAATATTATCAGAGAGTTTAATTCATATATTTGGGACGAAAAGGCACAAGAAAAAGGAGAGGACAAGCCGATAAAACAAAATGACCACGCACTAGATGCATTAAGATATTTATTACAAACATTATTCCCTAATAAGAAGAGGGGAGCATATTTTGTATGATAGGAGAAAGAGTATGATAACAGAAATGGATAGAATAAAAATGATAATTGCTGAAGGGGCAAAAAAAGGAATGCCATTATCAAAATTTATTGATTTACAAATAAATGACTTCAAACAATCAAAGAACTATGAAGAAATGATACAAGGTGGTAAATATTTCAAAAATGAAGGAGATATTGAGGAAAAGAAAAGAACATATATAAATCAAAATGGTGTTGAAGAAATTGCCCCTCATGCTAAAAACTATATATTAAAACATCCAATATTATATAAAATGATAAATCAAAAAGCAGGATATCTACTAAGAAAGAAACCAACTATAAAACAATTAATAGCTAAAGATGAAACTGAAGATGAAGAATACAAAGAAATTCTAAAAGCATTATTTAACAATAAAATGCATAAAAGACTTAAATATACTTTAATCGAAACAGTAAAAAGAGGAATTTGTTGGTGGCAAATTTATATTGATGACGAAGGAGACTTAAAAGCTAGACTTAGATATGCAACAAGAATAATTCCGTTATGGCAAGATGAAGAACATGAAATATTAGATGCAGTAATAATGACATATGACGTTGAGGTATATACAAGTGCAACAGATAGAGAAAAGAGAACAAAAGTAGAGTATTGGGATCTTGATGGAGTCAGATACCTTATTTATGATGGGTCATCATTGATAGAAGATGTTGAAGAAGTAGAAAAAAGAAAAGATTTAGTAATTGGAAAAGATAGTGAAGGAACAAGTATTTTAGCACACTTTAGAATTGGAGAAACACTTCATAGATGGACAAAGATACCATTTATTTATTTTAAATATAATGGGGATGAAATGCCACTAATTCACTTATTAAAATCATTAATAGACTGTTATGATGAATTGTGTTCGAGAACAGGAGACTCTATCTATGATGCACCAGATGGAGTAAATGTTGTTAAGAATTATCAATCAGAAGCAGGAACGTTCCAAAAGAACCTCGCTACTTATAATACAGTATTTTTAGATGAAGATGGGGACTATGACAGGAAAGATATTAACTTAAATATTGAAGCATTTAAGAGTTTTATTGAACAATTAAGAAAAGATATTTATGAAGGTGGTTCTGGAGTAGATACCCAAAGCGAAAAATTTGGAACACAAGAATCAGGTGTCGCACTAAAGCAACTATATGCTGATTTGGATTTAGACTGTAGCAATATAGAAACTGAATTCCAAAGTAGTTTAGAATATTTTATGTTCTTTTATGATAATTGGATAGAAATGACTAATGGAAAAGATTATACAGACAAAGAAGTGGAATTTGTATTTAACAAGACAATGACAGTAAATGAAAAAGAACTTATTGAGAATTGTGTAAATAGCTTAGAAATATTAAGTTTAGATACTATACTTTCAAAACACCCTTATGTTAATGACAAGGAAGATGAAAAAGAAAAAATCGATAATGAACAAAAGGAAGAAGCTAAAAAACAAGAAAGTGAGTATGACAAAATGATAAAAGAATTGAATAAAAATACACCAACTAATGACTCTAAAAATAAAGTTGGTGGTAAATAATGAGTAGTAACGCAGAATATTGGATAAAAAGGTTTGAAGAACTTGAAAATGCACAATTACTTAATGAGGCGAAATATGTTACAGAACTACAAGAAGTGTATGAAAAAGCACTATATGATGTAAAAAAAGAAATAAATAATTGGTTAGTTAGATTTTCAATAAATAACCAAATAAGTATGCAAGAAGCAAAAAAATGGTTAAATATTCAAGAATTAAAAGAACTAAAATGGGATGTTAACGAATATATAAAATATGGCCAAGAAAATGGAATTGATTTGATATGGAAGAAACAACTGGAAAATGCTAGTGCAAAGGTACATATTTCACGATTGGAAGCATTAGAATTACAAATACAACAGCAAATTGAAACATTGGCATATAAAGAACAACAAATGACAAATGATTTTATTATTGAATCATATAGGGATAATTATTATAAAACAGCTTATGAAATACAAAAAGGTTCTAATGTGGCATTTAAATTTGCAACATTAAATACAGAGATTATTCAAAAAATTGTATCTAAACCTTGGACAAGCGATGAGCAAACATTTTCTGATAGAATATGGAAAAACAAAAAAGCATTAATAGATACTCTACAAAAAGACTTAGAAAAATCATTAAGAGGAGATGCAGATAAAGTAATAGATAAAATTGCAAAAGATTTTGATACAAGCAAATATAAAGCTGGAAGATTAGTAATGACAGAATCAGCATTTTTTGCAAGTGCATCAAGAAAACAATGTTTTAATGAATTATGGGTAGAGCAATATATAAATATTGCAACATTAGATTCTAAGACATCAGAGGAATGTAGAGAAATAGATGGCAAAATATTTGATATGAAAGATTACAGAATAGGAGTAACTGCACCACCATATCATATTAGATGTAGAACAACAACAGCTCCATATTTTAAAGATGAATACGAATTTGGAGAAAGAGCAGCAAGAAATACTGGAGGCAAAACATACTATATTCCAAGTAATATTACATATAAAGAATGGTTGGAAAAATACATATATTCTGATCCAGCAACTAAGAAGGCATTTGAAAACGATGTGAAAATGAATAAAAATAAATCATCAGATTATAATCAATACAATAATTACAAAAAGGTATTTAAGAATGGAGAAATTCCTAGCACGTTTGAAAAATTCCAAGAGATGAAGTATAATGATAATAAAGAATATGAATTTTTAAAGAATTATTATAGATTATTTAATAGCAAAAGTATTCCAAAAGACTTGACTTATAAAATATATAAAGATAATCTAAATAATAACAATTGGACTGCAGTAGGATTTAATCCAAATAAATTGCAGAAACATTATGATAAACATAAAGGCGATTTTGAATTTAAAAGTTCAAATGAATATGAAAAATTTGCTAAAGAGTTTATGAATAAAGAAATAAAAGGCGATATTGAAGGCTTTGTGAACGAAAACGGATATGTATTCAAATATGATAATAAAAGCGGTATATTCGGAACGTCGAAGCCAACAGGGGTAACTGAAACCTTATTCAAGCCAACAAAAGCAAAAGAATATTGGAAGGAGCAAGTAGAGAAATATGGACCAAAAAAGGAAATGTAAATGTTGTGGAGAATTAACTCTCGATGAAGATGATTTATTTGACATTTGTAGCAATTGTGGATGGGAAAGTGATCCAATCCAGGAAGATAATCCAGATTATAAAAATGGAGCAAATAAGATGAGTTTAAATGAAGCACAACAAGCATATAAAGAAAATAAAAAAATATATTAAAATAATGTAGTGGCGGAATAGACAGTCGAATGTATGGCTGGTAAAACTCTTAACAAGGGTAATAGTAGACGCTGTGTGGGTGCAGAATGACGCACGAATATAGTTGACCTTAAATAGACTATAAAGTAGTGGCGGAGATATCCCAGTAGATAAATTTAAGTAAAGCTCGAAAGTCATTTATGTTAGGTGCAAATCCTAACCTACATTATTATAATTAAATAGTTATAAACAGTAGACATCTTAAAGGTGTCTATTTTTTATATATCACGGTTTTGTAAGTTGTTCGATAACAACACCAGGTCGGAGGCGTTGCTCCGTATAAAAACACGAAAGCCTGTCATTAGAAGGGAGAAAACATGAAAAGAGAAGAATTAAAAGAAATGGGATTAACAGATGAACAAATAGAATCTGTTATGGCTAAAAGTGGTGCAGAGGTTGCTGCACTTAATACTCAGATTACAACCTTAAAATCTGAAAAATCACAATTAGAGAATGACAAAAAAGTTATTACTAAAGAAAAAGAGGATAAGGAAAAAGCACTAGATGATTTACAAAAAAACAGTATTTCAAATGAGGAATACCAAAACAAAATCAAAGAAATTGAAGCAAATGCAAAAAAAGAACATGAAGATTATGTATTAGACCAATTGATAGACCAATCATTAGAAGAGGCAAAAGTTCTAAAAACAGAACTTGCAAGAAATTCTATTAAAAAATCTTTGGATATGGATAAAATATCTATTGCTAAAGATGGTAAATCATTAATTGGAATAAAGGAACAATTAGAAGCTACAAAGAAAACAGATCCATATTTCTTTGAAAAGAAAAAAGTAGCAGGATATGAACCAGTAGATCCTGAAGGAAACAAAGGAGACGAAGGAGACGAAATTAGTATGGCTTCTAATTTCGCCAAAGAAGCTAACAAAATCGAAAGTCAAGAAAATAAAAGCCAATTTTTTAATTAATTAGGAGGTAAAAATTATGTACGTAGAAAAACAAAGTGTTCAAGAAGTAAACTTTTTAGCATCATCTAAATTTCAAAACTATACTAGACAAATTAGTGATGAGAATGTAGAGGCAGATGAAAAAGGAAAGAAAATCGTTCCAGCAGGAACTGTATACAGAAACGAAAATGGAGTTGCAATTGGATTAATATTTGCTGATGTAGATGTAACTCATGGACCACAACCAGGAGCAGTAATGTATCAAGGAATAGTTTATGGCTCAAAGTTACCTAGTGCTGTTGAAGAAGCAGATAAGGCAACAATGAAAGGTATTCTATTCAAAGATGATTATGAAAGTCAAACAAAATAATAAAAAATAATAAAAAAATTAAATAAAGGAGAGTGTATATTATGCCAAAAAGTATAGCAGAATTATTTCCACAACAGGAAATATTAAATTATTTAAAAGAAAGAAAATTCAAACCTATGATGGGAGAGGAATTATATCCAGAAGTGAAAAAACAATCACTTAAATTCGATATATTAACTAATAAAAGCAAAACACCAGTAACAGCTAGTGTTCATGCTTTCAATACTGAAGCTGAAATTGGTACAAGAGAAGCTGAAAGAATGGCTATTGAAGCAGCTTTGATTAAAAGAAAAATGCAATTAAAAGAAGAAGATATAATAGCATTACAAGCACCAAGAAATGAGGCAGAAAAAACATACTTAATGAAAGAAGTATATAATGATATTGAAAATCTAGTTCAAAGCATTAGAGCAAGAGTAGAAATAATGAGAATGGAAGTTACAGCAACAGGTAAAGTAACATTAAATGAAAATGGATTAAATGCTACTATAGATTATGGAGTACCATCTGAAAATAAAATTGCTAATGTTAACTGGAATCTAGAAACAGCAAATCCAATTCAAGATATGATTAATTGGAGAAATAGACTAGATAGTGCACCAGGAAGAATATTAACATCTACAACAATTCTTGCAAAAATATTATCTCATCCAACTGTTGTTAATGCATTATTTGGAAAAAATACTTCAAGAATTGCTAGTGTAGGAGAATTAAATAATTATCTAAATCAATTAAAATTACCTAACATTTATACATATGATGAAAAATACAGAAAAGAGAAAACAGATGGCAAGGGATATGACAAATTGAGATATTTCCCAGAAAACGCATTTGTTATGATGCCAAGTGAACCACTAGGAGAAACATTATATGGACCAACTGCTGAAGAAATAAGACTAAATGGTAATCCAACAGTTGATATGAGAACAATTGGAAAAATTATTGCAATGGTTTATGATGAATCATTAGATCCAGTAAGCACATGGGAAAAAGCAGTTGCTACAGCTATTCCATCATTAAATTGTGCAGATGAACTATTCCAAGCAAGTATAGTAATTAACTAATAAGTAGGGCTTAAAAGCTCTACTTATTAAATTTATAAAACGGAGGTAGAAAATGAAAACTGTAAAAGTAAAAGAAATAGGGGTTCAAGTAAATGGAACTTCTTATTTTAAAAATGATGTATTTGAAGTAACAGATGAAGAATATGAACCAATTAAAGAATTTGTAGATGTACTAAGTGAAAATAGTAAAAATGTCAATAAAAGAATTGTACAAATAAAAGTAGAAAATGAGGACCTTGACTTAAAAGAAGTAGAAGAATACTTGTATAATTGTTTAGAAAATTTCGGAAAAGAAGAAAATGATGGTAGCAACACAAATGTCGGTGGCAATGCAGGAGAAAATTCTGACGAAGATGAAGAACTAGAAGCACTAAAATATAGAGCAAAAGAACTAGGAATTAATGTAACACACAATATGAAAAAAGAAACAATTATAAAAAAGATAGAAGAAATTGAACAAGATCCAGGAGAAAACCCAAATCCAGAAGGAGAGTAGGTGAAACTATGAATATATTAGATAAAATAAAAGGTAGGACAAATATAGATGTAGATATATTTGTAGAAAGACTAAAAAAGGATTTCAATATAGACAAAATAGAAAATGAAGAAAAAAAAGAAACTGCAAATGAAGAAATGTTGAATTCAATTTATGAAGTTTTAATTCTTATTTTAGATAAAATACATCAAAGCAAAGTACCAGTTGGATTATATACAACTTGGCTTCAAATGGTAAGAGATTATTGGTATTTGAATAAATATGATAAAAAATATGTTTCAAATATTGATGCTGAAGAAAACGGGAATTCTAATATAAGAGTAAAAAGTATTCAAGTTGGAGATACAACAACGACATTTGCTGATACTTCTTCACAAATTGATATAAATGGAACAACATACAATACTGGAACAGTTGACTTTGATGAAGATATGTTTATTGAAAAGTACAAAAAACGTCTATACGAACACCGAAAGATGAGGTGGTAATAATGATATTTTTTGGACCAAATAATCAAAATAATATAGATAATTTAGCAAGACAAGCAATTGAAAGCCAGTATGATTCAAAGTGTGATGTAATTGAGAAAAAACAAAAAGAAGTAAAGAATATAACTAAAAATGTAGAAGAGAAGGTATTAACAGATAAGTCCTGCAGAGTTTCATTTGAAGATATATATGTAAATACAGAAACAAATACAGAAGCAAAGAAAGTACAAAAAATCAAATTATTTATTGCACCTGAACTAGAAATTAAACCAGGAAGCAAGATAGTTGTAACTGGAAGAGGCAGAACTACTGAATATAAAAATAGTGGAGAACCAGCAGTTTATAATACTCATCAAGAAATAATGTTGGAATTATGGAAAGGATGGGCATAAATGATTAAATGGGGAAAGTGTGATTTTAGTGAACTAGAAGAGTTAGAAAAGAAGATGGAAAAACTGGCCAAGATAGATATTGAAAGGTTTTGTCAAGATGTAGCAAGAGAACTTGCTGCAAGATTACTTGCAAAAGTAATTCCACGAACTCCAGTAGGCGAAGGATCCTTTGAAACAATAGAAGGCAAAAGATATACAATAAAGAGTGGTGGAACGTTAAGAAGAGGTTGGACTGCTAACTCAGAGGATGAGGCAGAAAGTGGAAGTGTGCCAGATGCAACTACATATGCTAAATCTTTAAAAATTCTAAGACTAGGCAATAATTTTGTTATAGTTGTTGAAAACCCAGTAAAATATGCTTCATATGTTGAATATGGACATAGACAAGAACCAGGAAGATATGTTCCAGCACTTGGAAAGAGATTAAAGGCATCATGGGTAGAAGGTAAATATATGTTAACAATATCAGAAAAAGAACTAGAATCACAACTACCAGCTCTACTAGAAAGAAAAATGAAAAAATATATTGAGGAGTGTTTCAATAATGGTTAAAGAAGTAATTGATGAAGTTGTACTTGGTATTGCAGCTAAAATAAAGGAAATATACAAAGGGAAAGAAAATTATCCAATTTATACTGATAGAACGGAACAAGGCGAAGAAAGACCTTGTTTTTTTATTAAGACATTAATTGACGAAAGAAAAAGAGAAACAGGACTACAAGATGATTATTACAGAGATTTGCTAAATATAGTAGTAATTGGATATACATTAGACGGCAATACTGAAATATTACATTCTATGATAGAAAATTTGTATGATTTAGAATATATCAAATTGTCAGATGGAAGCCAAATAAGAGCAATGAAATTACATCCGAAAATTGAAGATGATGTTTTACATTTTTTTATAGATTACAATTTATTTATAAAAAAAGAAAAAGAAAAAACAATTGAAATGGATGGCTACCAATTAAGTGAAGGAGGAAAAGACAATGAAAGCAACTAAAAAAGATACTAAAAATAAAATTGCTGAAGATAAATATACAAAAAAGCAAATTGTTAATTCAAAGACATTTAAAGAGAATAAAGACTTGTTAAATGCATTGTTAGAGGAAAATAAATTCTATACAAAAAATGAAATTAACGAAATTATAAAAAATTATAAGGAAGGAATGGTGAAATAGTATGGCATTAGGTGGAGGAACTTTTATAGGACAAAACAAAAAATTACCAGGAACCTATATCAATTTTGTGTCTGCACAAAAAGCAACATCTCTAATTGGAGAAAGAGGAGTTGCTGCAATGGCAATTGAAATGGACTGGGGAAAAGATGGAGAAATCATAGAGGTTACAGCTGAAAGTTTTACAAAAAATTCTTTGCAAATATTTGGATATGAATATGCTAATGAAAAATTAAAAGGATTAAGAGATTTATTCAAAAATATAACAAAAGCATATTTCTATAGATTAAACTCTGGTAACAAGGCCACAAACGATTTAGCAACTGCAAAATGCAGTGGTACAAGAGGAAATGACTTAAAAATAGTTATTTCAAAAAATTTAGATGATGAAACAAAATATGATGTGTATACATACTTAGGAACAAAAGAAGTAGATGTACAAACAATCAAAGAGGCTAGTGAATTAAAGGAAAATGAGTACGTAACATTTAATATAGAAACATTAGAAGTTACAGCCGGAAAAGCATTAGCAGGAGGAACAAATGGAGAAATAAATGGAGAAGCACACCAAAAGTTTTTAGACAAACTAGAATCATACTCAATAAATGCAGTAGGTTGTGTGTCAAAAGATGAAGCAACATCAAAGTTATATGTTGAGTATGCAAAGAGATTAAGAGATGCACAAGGAATTAAATTCCAAGTTGTATTATTTAATTGTGCTGCAGATTACGAAGGTGTTGTAAATGTGAAAAATACAACAGTAGAAGATGAAACAGGACTTATTTATTGGGTAACTGGCGTAATTGCAGGTTGTGAAATAAATAAATCAAATACAAATAAAACTTATGATGGAGAATATACAGTAAATGCAGATTATACCCAAACACAACTTGAAAATTCAATAGATAAAGGAGAGTTTGTACTTCATCAAGTTGGAGATGAAATAAGAGTTTTAGTAGATATTAATAGTTTAGTAACTACAAGTAATGAGAAAGGCGAAGATTTTAAATCTAATCAAACTATAAGAGTATTAGACCAAATTGCTACTGATGTAGCTAGTATATTTAATTCAAAATATTTAGGAAAAATACCAAACAATGATGCAGGAAGAACTTCACTTTGGAGTGATATAGTTACACTATTTAAAAACTATCAAACATTACAAGCAATAGAAAACTTCGAGGACCAAGATATAAGTGTAGGTGCAGGAAATGATAAAAAGTCAGTAGCTATTGATACAGCAGTACAGGTAATAAATGCTATGGAAAAATTGTATATGACTGTAGTAGTTGAGTAAGAGGGAACAAATAATGTTCCTTTAATTTTTTTATAAGGAGGAATTAAAAATGGCCAATATAACAATGAATGCAAAAGATGCCATAAGTGCAAAATTAGCTGAATGTTATGTAACAATTGAGAATAGAAGGTTCTTGTTAATGCAAGGAAAAGACTTTGAAGCGAAATTTGATAAAACTAAAAAAGAAATTAACATTTTAGGCAGAACAGGAGCAGGAAACAAATCAAATGGTTGGAAAGGAACAGGGAAAATAACAATCTATAAAAATACATCAATATTTGATGAGCTTATGGAAAGATATAAAAATACTGGAGAAGATGTTTATTTTGATATTCAAGTAACAAACAATGATCCAACATCAGCAGCAGGAGTTTGTACAATGGTATTTATGGGATGTAATGTTGATGGTGGTGTTTTAGCTGCATTTGATGTAGATGGAGACTTCTTAGAACAAGAAATAAACTTTACATTTGAAGATTTTTCAAATCCAGAAAAATTTAAGCAATTAGCAGGTATGCAATAATAAAAACTATAAAATTATTTTGAAAGGAAGAATAAGATATGAGTTTAGAAAGTTTTATGATTAAAGATGAAATGAGAGAGAAAGAATATATTGCTTCTAAAAGAATTACAGATAGTGAAGGTAATCCAGAGAAATGGAGAATTAAAACAATAACAGCTGATGAAAATGATGCATTAAGAAAACAATGTTATAAACAAGTACAAAGTGGCAAGAGAATAAAACAAGAACTTGATGTTGTAAAGTATTTAGAGTTATTAGCTGAAGCTTGTATAGTTTATCCAGATTTACACAATGTAGAATTGCAAAATTTTTATAATGAAATGGATCCAATAAAAGTGTTAAAGAAACATTTGTTAAATCCAGGAGAATATGATGACCTTATGGCTGAAATTCAAGAATTAAACGGATATAGTTTAGAGGAAGAGATTGAAGAAGCAAAAAACTAATTAGAGAAGGCGATAGTGATGCCGTATATGCACACTTTTGCCTTCAAAAACTTCATAAATTCCCACATGAATTTTTAAGTCTAGATCGTAAAGAAAAGGCCTTTGTTATAGCATCAATACAAATAAAAGTAGAAGATGAGAAGAAAGAGGCAGCTAAAATGAAAAAATAATAATATCTTATTTTTTCTAAAAGGAGGAAATTATGGGTACGATAAGAACCGCAATAGCCGTTCAAGATATGGCTTCCTCTGTATTTACAAAAATACATTCTGGTATAACAAAAACAGTTACAGGTTTTAAAAATCTAAATAGTGAAATGTCAGTTGCACCAACAAAATCAATAAATAATGCAGAAAAACTTACTCAATCAGCTTTACAAACAGAATTAGCATATCAATCAGAATTACAAGTGCTAAAACAAGTTGAATCAGAAGCAAGAAAAATAGTAGCTGCGCAAGGAACACAAACTACTGAAGCACAAGAAATAATTGCTAGTGTGCAAGAACAAAGAAATCTAGTACAGAATTTAAAAAATGATTATGATAATGTATCTAAAAGTATAAAAAATGGACAAAACAACCAGGAAGAATTTAATAATAGTATAAATACTGCTAACACAAATAGTAATAAACTTTTAAGCACAATAAAAAATGTTGCAATGACTGTTGGTGGAATAAGTCTTGTAAAAAATTTATTCAATTTATCAGACGAAATGACAAATAATAAAGCGAGAATGAATTTGATAGTAGATGATAATGGAAGTGTGGCAGAACTGGATAACAAGATTTTTGCATCAGCTATGAGGGCAAGAGCTTCCTATCAAACAACTACAGATATTGTTACTAAGTTAGGGTTGCAAGCGGGAAAAGCATTTAAAGGAAATAATGAGTTAATTACTTTTGTTGAGCAGCTGAATAAAACATTTGTAATTTCGGGTACTTCTGCAACAGGAATAGAATCTACTATGTATAATTTAACACAAGCTTTATCTAGTGGAGTGCTTAGAGGGCAAGATTTAAATGAAGTATTTAAAAATACACCTCAAATTGTTCAAAATATTGCTGATTATTTGAATCAACCAATAGGCAAAATACGTGATATGGCAGCAGAGGGGAAAATTAGCGCTCAAATAGTAAAGAATGCAATGTTACAAGCAGCAGATGCAACAAATGCCAAATTTAATAAAATGCCAATGACTTGGAATCAAATATGGACTAAGATGAAAAATGTTGCTGTTAAAGCATTACAACCAGTATTAACTAAAATAAATGAATTAGCAAATAATCAGAAAGTTCAAGAAATGTTTAATATGTTTATAGATGGTGCTAGTTTAGCAGCACAAGCCGTATTAGGATTAATTGAAGGTATTTCTTGGCTGGTAGGAATATTAGAGCCGTTAGCGCCTATTATTTTTGGAGTAGTTGCAGCATATGTAGCATTTAATATTATCTCTGGAATAACAAGTGGAATATTAGGAATAATGGCTACGATGAAAGCGATAGATGGAGCTGCATCTATGTTACAAGCAGGAAAAACTATGGCAGCAACTGTAGCACAACATGGATTAAATGCAGCAATGTTAGCATGCCCTATTACTTGGATTATTATAGCAATAGTAGCATTGATAGCAATTTTGACATATTTGTGGTTTACAAATGATAAAGTTGCTTATGGAATTTTGTATCTTTGGGATGCGCTAAGGTTAGGAATAATGGTTGCAGGACTTGGAATACAAGCAGTTTGGTATGGATTACAATTAGCAGCACTTTATTTGTGGCTTGGTATTCAAACGGTTGTATTGGGACTAATGACAGCTTGGTATGGATTTCAAACAGGTGTTGAAGCAGTATGTCTAGGTGTACTATCGATATTTCAAGGATTATATAATGGCATTGTATCAATAGTAAATGGAATCATAAAAGTGTTGAATAAAATACCAGGAGTCGAAATAGACACCGTAGAAGCTGCTACATTTGCAGATGATTTTGCAGGAAAAATGGCAAATAATATCATAGACAGAAATGCGAAACTGCAAGAAATGGCAAGTGAGATGGAAGGCACTATGGACCAAATAAACAATTTAAAAGGAAAAATGGGAACTGAATTAAGTGCATCTGCTACAAATATTCAAAATAAAGCAATAGATATGAATGCTACAAGACAAGATAGAGTTGATCATAGAAATGATTGGGCCAAAGGTGCAGGAGCAGCAGTAAAGGATGCAATAAGTGGTTTTTCATTAGATCCTTCAAGTTTTGATAATGGAACTATAGGAGATATAGCAGGAAATACAAAAGATATAGCTGACAATACTGCAGAAATATCTGAAGAAGATTTGAAATATTTAATTGATATAGCAGAAAGAGATACTGTAAATAGATTTACAACTGTTCCACTTTCAATAAGCATAGTTAATGAAAATACGATTAACGGCGAAGATGATATAGACGGAATTGTAGATAAAGTAACAAACAAAATGGCAGAAAAATTAGAAGAGGAACTAGAATATGTTTCTGATGGAGTACATGAATAGGAGGAGTAAAAAATGGCTTATTATTTTTATTTAGGAAATGTGCTTCTTCCTGTTCCTCCTAAAAAACTTGATATGAAGATAGACAATAAGAACAAAACATACGATTTGATTAATAATTCGCAAATTAATATTTTAAAAAGTCCAGGATTAACAAGTATAGAATTTGAAATATTACTTCCAAATTCTAAATATCCATTTGCAATGTACAAAGATAATTTTCAAAATGCAAAGTATTATTTAAAAATATTGGAACAATTAAAAATAAATAAATCCGCATTTCAATTTATAGTTGTTAGAAAATTTCCTAATGGAAAAGACATATATAGTACAAATATAAAGGTATCATTAGAAGATTATACTATAACAGACACAACTGATGAGGGATTTGATAATAAAGTGAAAATAAAATTGAAACAATATAGAGAATATTCTACAAAGACAATGCAAATAACAATAAAACAATATAAACCGCCAGTAGTAACAAGAACTGTAACTACAAATAATACTGCAGCTGCAGCACCACAACCAAGTGGACAAAATTATACAGTAAAAAGAGGAGATTGCTTGTGGAATATAGCAAAGAAGTTTTATGGTAATGGAAGTAAGTATACAACAATTTACAATGCGAATAGAGATAAAATAAAGAATCCTAATCTTATTTATCCAAATCAAGTCTTATGGATACCAGCATAAGATAGGAGGAAAAGATGGGCCAACAATTATTAATACAAAATGAAAATACAGTATATGAACCAGTAGTTCAAGACGAAATTACTTGGACTACGGAACGAAAAGGAGCAGCTGGAAAATTAGAATTCAAAGTAATAAAAGATGATATTTTGAAATTTGAAGAAGGAAATCCAGTTGCTTTTAAAGTAGATAATACAAATTTGTTTTATGGTTTTGTTTTTAAGAAAAAAATGGATAAAACAAAAATTGTAACGACAACTGCATACGACCAATTAAGATATTTAAAAAATAAAGATACTAGAGTATATACAAATAAAAGAGCTGATGAAGTGGTAAAATCTATTGCAAATGACTATCAATTAAATGTTGGTGTTTTGGAAAATACAGAATATGTAATAGCAAAAAAAGCAGAAAGTAACCAATCTTTATTTGATATTATATTAAATGCATTAGATGAAACAATCAGAAATAAAAAAGAAATGTATGTCTTATATGATGACTTTGGAAAATTGTGTTTAAAGAATTTAGAAAGAATGAAAGTAGGTTTAATTATTGATGAAGAAACTGGAGAAAATTACGACTATGAAAGTTCAATTGATTCAGATACATATAATCAAATTAAATTAACATATGACAATTCAGACACAGGAAAAAGGGAAGTATATATGGCAAAGGACTCTAGCAATATTGAAAAATGGGGAGTTTTACAATACTTTGATACCATAGACGAAAAAACAAATCGGAGCAGTGAAAGCAAAGGCATTATTAGAATTATATAATCAAAAAACTAAAGGACTAACAATAAAAAATGCACTAGGAGATGTAAGGGTAAGAGGTGGATCACTTATAATAGTGAATCTAGTTTTAGATGATGTTAAGTTACAAAATTTTATGTTGGTAGAAAAAGCAAAACATACTTTTAGAAATGGAGAACACTTTATGGACCTAACATTAAGAGGACAAAACTTTATATCTTCATAGGAGGTAAAAGTAGATGGGAAGCTCATTAGGAGAAGTAATAAAAAGGATGGCAGTAGGGGCAAATGATGCAAATGCTCC
>CAPZDM010000005.1 GCA_948745425.1 uncultured Clostridia bacterium | reverse complement strand
AATCACTTTTTTTCTATATTTTTTGTTTCACATCAATTGTAACACTACATTTTATCGCTTCTTTTATAAAATTTTTTCTTTCAAAAACTTCTATAGGGCAATATTTTTTTATATATTCATCATCATTGTTTAATATTGCTTCTCTAACTTTTGTTGCTGAAAGCCCATTAAATTCATTATTTCTTGAAAAGAACCTAAAATTAATTCTTTCTTTTAGTTCTTCTTCAAACCATCCTTTTATCATTTCTGAGTTTTCTGAACTATAATAGGAGAATTCCCTTACTCCCATATTCCCAACTACATTATAGTAAATTAATCTTCCCCATTCTTTATCATCATTATTTTCTTCTGATGACCAGTCTGAAAGTGTAATTATTTTAATACTTTCTTGCATATAATTTTTATTTTTTAAATGTTCATATATAGCACTTTCTACTATTGACTTTCTTATATCTATAGGTAATGGGTTTCTCTCTGTTCCAGATTTATTAGAACTTCCTATTATTACAAGTACTTTATCATTTTCTTTTAGTGCATTTTCTATCATCCATAAATGAGCATTATGTATTGGTTGCATTCTACTTAAAAAAACTCCTACTTTTTCCATATTTATAATTCATCCCTTTCGCTTTGAAATATTCTAGTTTTTTAAACAACTAATTGGAACTACATAAACATTGTCATCTCTTTTATATGCATATTTTCCTATAGCAGTTAATACCATTAAAAATGAAGGATTATTCATTTTAGTTGTATCTATTTTCGAATGCATTCGTTTTAAATTTTTTGCTCCTTCATTTATTAAACTATCTCCACCTAATTTAATTTCTATTAGTCCATAGGAACCATTTCTTAAATGTATAACTGCGTCACATTCTAAATCGCTTCCATCTCTATAATGATATACATTCCCATTTATACTTTCAGCATATATTCTTAAGTCTCTAATACATAGTGTTTCAAATATTAATCCAAATGTGTTTAAATCTTTGATTAAATCTTTAGGTCCAATTCCTAACGCAGCTACTGCAATTGATGGATCTACAAAATATCTTGTGTCTGAAGTTCTTATTGCAGTTTTACTTCTTAAATTTGGATTCCAAGCAGGTGCTTCTTCTATTACAAAAATCTTTTTTAATGCGTTAATATATGATAGTACTGTGTCTGTATCCAGTGAAACTGAATCATTAGTAATCATATCACTTTTTAAAGTTTCATTTGATGCTTGGCTTCCTAAATTTCTAGCATAAGTTCTCATTAATTTTTTTACTCTTTCTGGATTTCTATTTATATTATCAACTCTTGAAATATCTGATTGGACAATTGCATCATAATAATCAAATGCTTGTTCTAATGCTATTTCTTTCTCCATAAAAGTACTTCTAGGCCACCCACCTCTACAACATAAATAAGCAATATCTTCTAATTCTAATTCACTAATTCCTGAAATATTACTAGGTTCATTAAATAATTTTTCTAGACTTACACTTCCATTTGATTCTCCTGATTCATATAGACTCATTGGTCTCATTAAAAGCCAGGCAAATCTTCCAGTACCTGTATGTGTTACTTCTTCCATATTAGCTGGTACTGCTGAACCAGTTAATATAAATTGTCCCTCCTGTTCTCTATGGTCGACTTCAAATCTTATAGCATCCCATAATTTCGGTGCGATTTGCCATTCATCAATTAACCTAGGTATATTTCCTTCTAACAATATAGCTGGATTTATATCTGCTAATATTAAATTTTGTGATTTATCCTCTGGTTTTGCCATATATAATATACTATTAGAAATTTGCTCTGCAGTGGTTGTTTTTCCACACCATTTAGGACCTTGTATTAATACAGCTCCTTTTCCTTTGAGTTTTTTTTCCAATACTTGATCTGCAATTCTTTTTTTATAATTATTCATAAAATACACTCCCTAATTTCTTATTATTCTATCATAATTTTTTTATAATTTCAATATTTTTCGGTTATTTGTATGTTTATTTTTCGGTAAATTGTTGTATTTTTTTCGGTTATTTGTTGTTTTTATTTATTTTTTATCTTTTTTATGATATACTTTTTTCATAAGTGTTTCAATTTTCTTTGTATAATTTTGATTTTAATTACTTAGATTATACTACTTGAAGCACTTTTTTGCTATATATTTTTATCAATATTTTAGAAATTATTATGAAAGGAATGAATTTTTATGGAAACAAAAAATCGTAGAAGAAAATCTGTTGGAAATGGCGAAGGCTCATTGTATTATAGTGAGAATTTGAAACGTTGGTTTTTTCAATATCACTATAATGGACAAAGAAAAACAATTCAACAAAAAAAAGATGAAAAAATAAGTGACTTCAAGAAAAGAGTTACTGATTTAAAGTTTATGCTTAATAATGGTACTTATTTTGAAAAAGATAAAGATACTTTTATTAAGATATTGGAAAAACATATTGAACAAAAATACAAGGATAATTTAATAGGAGATTCTACTTATACTAGAGATTTAGATACTGAAGAACAAATTAAAAAGACTTGTTCTAACTTTGTAAATAAACCTATACATCTTATAACTGTTGATGATATTGAAGATGCTAAGGATAAAATTAGAGAGTATTCAAATAATTCAATTAATAAAATCTGGAGATTATTATATAAAACCTTTAATATTGCTTTATCGAGAAGAAAAATATCTTTTAATCCTATGAATGATGAGACTTTGAATAAACCAATTTCTAAAAAGGAAACTAAAAGAATTCAAGCATTAACGATTGATGAAGAACAAAAATTAGTTGAATGTTTAAATCTATCTAATGTTAACAAACAATATAAACAAATTGTTTTATTACAATTAAATACAGGCATGAGGATTGGCGAAATTTTAGCACTTTCTAGTGATTGCATAGATTTGGAGAAAAATACTATTACTGTATATAGAACTTTAACTAAAAAGAATAATAAATATATTTTGGGTAAACATACAAAAACATATAATAGAAGGACTAATATAGATAAAGGAAAAAGAACCTTCCCTATGACACCTGAAACTAGGAAGATTATTTTAAAAATTTTACAACAAAAAATTTCAAATAGTTATAATTTATTATTCTGGGACTACCAAAGAAATTCTTTAATTTTACCTAAAAGAATTAATGATTTTTTAGATACTTTAAACAAAAATAATATATCTAATTATTTAAGAACTCATACCTTAAGGCATACTTTTATTACTCGTTGCCAAGAAAAATCAATTGCTTTAGTCGTAATTCAGGCAATGGTTGGTCATATCGAGGGTAGCTCTATAACAAGCGATACTTACACTTCTGTATCTTTGGATTTTATGAAAGAAGAAGTTAAAAAAATCAGTTAAATTTTACTGCATTTTTTATTGCTAAATTTATTTTTCTAAAATATATTCTTAAAAATTAACACTTTCTTACTCCTAACGTAATCTTTGTAAACCTATTTCCCTCTTTTATATATGACCCAGAAGACCATGTTCATGACTTTAAACTTACAAAAGTCATAAGTGCAGCAACATGTCAACAAGACGGAGAAGGAATTTTCACTTGTGAATGCGGAAAAGCTGAAGAAAGAAGAGTAATCCCAGCTTCTGCTGATTATCATGATTATCAAGTAATTGATACAATTGAAGGTATAAAAGTTTCAAAATGTTCAATATGTGGAGATGTAAAGACAGAAGTACCTGAAGATGTTGTTCATACACATGAATATGTTAAAGTTGAAAACAATGGTACAATAGAAGCAACATGTACAAAGGAAGGAAAAATATTTAAACAATGTGTTTGTGGTGATATGATAGAAGAAACCGTTCCTATGATAGACCACGTATCATCAACTCCTGTTGGAGAAGGAAAAATAACAGAGGGAGTAGTAAATTGTGTTAAAGATGGTGCAGAAGAAGTTACTTGTAATGAATGTAATCAAAAATTCATAAGACCAATTTCAGCTCATAAATTCGAAAAAGTATCTGATGTAGCTGCTACTTGTACAGCAGAAGGAGTAATAACATATAAATGTAAAGTATGTGGAGAAACAAAAGTAGAAACTACTAAAAAATTAGATCATGATTATAGAGTAATTACTGATGCTTCATTAGCTCCAACATGTACAAAATCTGGACTAGAACTAAAAGTTTGTGCTGCATGTGGAGATAAATTAACAAAAACTGTATCTGCATTAGGACATAAAAAAGAAGGTGCTACAATTAAAAGAGGATATGCTGTATATAACACTAAGGGCGAACTTCAACCAGTTAGTGTAGACACTGGAGATGTTCACGCAACTTGTACACAAGATGTGGCAGAAACTTATGATTGTGCTAATGATTGTGGAGAAACAATAACAACAATAGTTGAAAAAAGATTAGAACATAGAATAGACACAACAAAACCAGTTAAAGAAGGAATAATTAAAATAACAGGAAAAAATGTTGATGGAACTAACATATACGAAGAAGATGCAAATGGATATGTTGTTACAACAGGAAATGTAGATTGTACACATGCAAGAGTAAAAGTATTTAAATGTGCAAATACAAATTGTAGACAAACAGTTGTTGTAGAAATTACTGAAGCTTCAAAACATACACCATTAGCAGGATCAGAAAAAGTGTATGGGGCTACATGTTCTAAGGACGGATATAAAACATACACATGTACAACATGTAATCAAAAAATAGAAGAACCAACAACAGAAAAAGCAGGACATAAATATGAATATGTAAAAGAAACTTGTACTACACCTGCAAAAATAAAATGTTCAGGATGTGTAAGTGAAATAACTACAACAAAAGTTGCATTAGATGCATTAGATGCAAATACAAAATCAGCAGTAGTAAAGCTTTTAAATGCTAATAACATTGTACCAGCAACAGTAGCAGATCCAGATAAAGGTATTGCTATAGGAGATTATGTATTACCAGTAGCATTAGGACATAATTTTGTAGGAGCAACAGAAACAAGAGCAGATGGGATATATCAATATTGTTCAAATTGCTCAAAAATATCAGACAAATCTACATGGTTTAAGATATCTGGATTAAGTGTTAAAGGTATTGAAAAAGTTTTATGTAAAGACCAAACATGTACACATGATTTTGGAGCTCAAATTAAAAAGAACATGAGTAGTGTTAATGTTACTAGAAATGGTGATGTTATAACAGTAACAGAAACAGGTACAATGGAATCATACAACAATGGTCATGCTAAAGGAAAATGGTTTGGATTAATATTAGATCTAGGTATAAATAATACAAACTTAACAACAACTGGTGGTTATGGAATTGAAGACTGTGACAAGTCAGATGTTCCAGATTGGACTACAAATGCAAGTAATAGCAAAGTCATTATATGGCTTACAGATGCTGATTGTGGAGAAAATGGAATTACTATTACCTTTAAAGATACAGCTACTGGATTAACAAGACCTGTAACTGTAAAATTTGTAGAAAAATAATTTATACAAAATATATAAAAAAACAAAGAGGCTTAGCCTCTTTGTTTTTTTCTTTTGGGGACAGAGAAGAAAAACAGATTATTTTTCATTCTTCTTCTCATTTATTGGTACAATCCTTAATGTATAACCCATTGGAACTAATAATCTTATTAAAGTAGATGCACTTGGTGAACAACGTCTTTTTTCAATTCTTGCTATTGCAGATTGTTTAATTCCCGTTTTTTCGCTTAAATCTCTTTGTGATAATCTTGCCTTTTCACGAGCCTTAATCTCCATTTCAATTAATTCTTCCTCAAAACGGATTTCTTGTTCTTCTTCTGGAGTTAATTTCAAAGTTTTCTCAAATTCATCCCATGTTAATTCTTTATCTTTCATGTTCTGTTCCTCCTTTTATAATCTTCTAAATATCTCTTTGCTTTTTGAATTTCTTTTCTAGGTGTTTTTTGTGTCTGTTTCATAAAATAACTTAAGATAATAAATTCATTATTCTCCATATGACCAAACAATATTCTCTCTTTTAAAGGTCTTAATTCCCATATTTGTTTATCTATATGTTTTATATAATTTTCTCCTAAGCTTAGACCTCTTTCTTTTAATCTTCTCATGTAAGCTATTATTTTATTCATTTTTATTCTGCTATCTTTATTATTCTCTTTTCTTAGTCTTTCTATATATTCTTTTACTTCATTTCTTCCGTTTATTGTCTTGATAAAAAATAATTTTATACATATTGCTCCTTCTATATTGTACTAATATAATAACATATTTGTTATCACGTGTCAATATTTTTATATTTAATATTTTTATTCTTAAATTTTTAAATAATTTGAAATTAATAGGCGAATTGCCTAAAGATTAAAATAAATTGATTTAAATTTGTATATATAATAACATTATTCCTTGTTTTTGTAAATATTTTATTACTAATAGAAATAAGAAAAACGTGATTTTATCACAAAATTAGCAACTAAAAATGTGATATAATCACGTTATTTTATAAGTTTTACCAAGAGAAAATAATATATTGATATAAAAAACAAAGAGACAAGTTAATGTCTCTTTGTTTTTTATATCATAGAAATTAATCTAATGACTATATTTTATAATTTTTTTGTAATAGTAATTGTTGCATCTGTTCCAGGATTAACTCCTGCTGGTACAGTATAAGTAACACCATCAATTTGAATAGTACTATCTGCAGTTATATCAGTTGTAGCTACTTCTACTGTTGAATCACATGCTGCATCATTACATTTTGCAATATAAGTATTTGCATCTTTCATTGTAAGTTCTACATAGTCTCCACATGTATGTGTTTGTGCTGGTGGTGTTACTGGAGTTGATAATGGTGTAACCCATTCACCACATGTTGAACAATATTTCTTTCCGTCTTCTCTAGCTTCACCAATAGGATTATGTCCTTTTTGGCTACCTAATGTCCATGTGCTATTTGCACCATCATGTTTAATTTTTGCCTTTGTTAAAGCTTCATCTATTAAAGTTATTACTGGTTGATCATTATCATTTTTACCAGCTGCTGATTCAGGAACTAATGCTTTTATTTGTGTTTCATTATAAGATGAATCACATCTTGAACATTTAACTATTCCATCAGTAGTACATGTTTCAGCTTTGTATTCATAATTATGTCCTAATTCTTTTTCTCCTGTTTCTTCAGTTATTTTTTCATTACATGTTGTACATGTATATGTTTTATATCCGTCTTCTTCACAAGTTGCTCCGAAAACTTTTTCTGATCCTGCTAATGGTGTATGAGCTAATTTTTCTGTAATTACTACTACTTTTTCTTCATCACAGTTTGCACATGTGAATACTTTTACTTCATCATGTGTACAATCAGCTTTAGCATCTTTTTTAACAACTATATATCCATCATTACCTACAACTGGTGCTCCATTTTTATACTCTATTGTTCCAACTGTAACTGGTTTTGTTGTATCTACTCTATGTCCTAATTTTTTAGCAACTACTTTTACTTGAATTTTGTTACATGTATCACATTCAAATGCTTCTATTACATCATGTTCACAATCTGCTACATCTGTTTCAGTTATTAATGAAGAATCAAAATTTCCACTTTCATCTTTAAGGATGTAATTTCCTTTTTCATCTACGTCAGCCCATCCTTTTGTAGCATCTCCTTGATGATCTAATTTTTTAGCTACTGTTCTTTTTTCTTCTCCACAAACTGTACAAACTTTTAATTTTAATCCATCATTTTCGCAAGTTGCTGGTGTTACAACTACTTCTGATGTATAAGTATGTTCAATTTTTTCACTTGTTTCTACTTTAGTTGTTCCACAAGCTTTACATTTATATGTTACTACTCCTTCTGCTGTACAAGTAGCAGCTGTTTCAGATACTTTTTCAAATTTATGAGCAGAAATTGGTCTTATAAATTTCTCTCTACAAACATCACAAGTAACTTCTTCAGCACCATCTTTAGAACAGTCTACTACACCTTCAGTAATTTTTCCTTGTCCTTCTGGTACTGATGATGTATGGTCTATTTTAGGTAATGTTTCTGTTACTATATCTCCACATACTGTACATTGTTTAAATGCCTTTCCTTCTGTTGTACATGTTGGTTCAATTTTATCATCCTCAAGTTCTGCATATTCATGTTCATGTTCTTCATCTGTAGCAACCTCTGAATAAGTATCATTACAAATTGTACATTTGTAAATTTTAACATTAGCTACTCCTGATTCAACTTCTTGATAATCGTGATATTCTTCTGATGCAGGTATTGCATCTGTTTTTGTTTCTCCACATTCACAAGTATAAACAGCTTCACCATCGCTTATGCAAGATGCTGCTATTAAAACTTTAGAGATTTCCCAAGTATGAACATGGTCTTCTGGAGCAGTTGCTCCTGCGTTTAGAGCTCCACATACTCTACCTTCAGCCATACCGAAGTTTAAGTAATGGTTATAAGCTCCTGCTACATCGTTTCCGAATGCAGCTTGTAAATCTGGATAGTTAGCTATGTAAACTTGAACATTGAATGCGTTTGAAGCTAATCTTCCTTCTTTCATTCCATATGTTAAGAAATGGTTATATGCTGCTTCGTAATTATCTCCAAATGCAGCTTGTAAATCTGGATAATTTCCTAAATAAGTTTTTACATCAAATACTGGTGATGCAATTCTTCCTTCTTTGATTCCATATGTTAAGTAATGATTATATGCAGCGTTAGCATCATTTCCAAATGCTGCTTTTAAATCTGGATAACAGTTAACATAGAAATCGCTATCAAATGCAGCATTGAATACTACGGCATTAACTGGTACGATGCTTAGTAATAATAATACTGCTACTATTAAAATAATTCTTGTTAATTTTTTTAAATTCATTTTTCTTTCTACCTCCTATTTTTTTACATAACAAAATACTATTTTTAATACTTAGTAAAAAATATAGGTTTCCTCCTTTCTTGCAAAATTTACTAAAATATTTTGTTACGACATTAGTATAACACAACATTTAAAATTTGTGAATACTTTTTTCATAAATTTTTACATTTTTTTTAACATTTTTTTCTAAAAAGCGTTTTTACCAAAATATTCCATTTTTGGTATATTTTGTTAACCATGTAACCGTTGTTTTTGTAAGGTTGTATGGTTTGTTGGTTTTTCTGCATTTTATGATGTGTTTTTATAAGTGTAAAAATATTTTTTGCATATACATATATTTTAATTTTATAATGTTTTAATATGTAATTTTTATTGATATATATTTTTAATTGCATAATGAAAATATGAAATTGGATAAATAATAATAGTGCATTATTCATTATTCATTATTCATTAATATAAAAGGATTATATCCTTTTATATTAATGCTGTTACTACTATTCCTATAGTTAACACTACAAATAGGTTTATTATATTTGAAGTTAATAGATTATTTGTGGCTTCTACTACTCCATCTACTTCATTGTTACTATTTTTAGAATTTTTTTGTGATTCTATAAATGTTATTAGCTCTGGTAGGCTTGTTATAAATCCAAGTGCTATTCCTATTACACTTTGTGGTATATTAAACATTAATCTTAGTCTTCTTACAACACTTCCTAATAACTCTCCTATTACAAATAGAACTATTCCTATTATTATAAGATAAATAATATTTTTTACTATAACATTCTTTTTTCCTTTAACCCATTTTTTCTCTTCTTCGATTTCTTTTAGTTCTTCTGTTTTTATAGGTGATAGATATAATTTATGTGTATTTGTATTTATTATATAGAACAGTATAAAAAGCATTATAAAGATTGGTACAAATCCTATATTTACTTCTATGTTAAATATAATGATGCTTGCTGGAATTAGTATTGTAATAATTACCATTACAATATCAGATTTTAATGCATCATTTTTTAATGCCTTTTGATTTCTATTTTGATAGATGGATATTATATATTGTATAAAATTTATTGTATTAGAACTTAATATGTTGAATATACCAGTTGAAAACATTCCTTGTAATGATGTGAAAAATACACTTATTACTTCTGGCATTGATGTTGCTACTCCTGATATGTCCCCTACAGTCTTTGATTCTAAGTCTAATGCACTTGCAAGTTTTCTAAGTACTTTTATTAGAAAGTTTTTAGTTACTAGCACTATTAATGTTGAATATATTATGAATTGTGTTAAATTTAATATTAAGTTCATAATTGTCTCCTTTGTTTTTATTTATGTAAAAAACACACATATGTATATAATATGTGTGTTTTTTTGTTTTTTATTCAATTTCTATATATCTAAGTATTCTTTATGTTCTAAATACCAGTCTATTGTTTTTATTATTCCATCTTCAAATTTTGTTTCTGGTTCCCAACTTAATTTTTCTTTTATTTTTGTTGGATCTATTGCATATCTATAGTCATGGCCTTTTCTGTCTGTTACATGTTCTATTAAGTCTTCTGATTTTCCAAGATGCTTTAAGATTAGTTTTACTATATCTATATTTCTTTTTTCATTGTGTCCACCTATATTGTATCTTTCTCCTTTTTCTCCTTTATGGAATACAATGTCTATTGCTTTACAATGGTCTTCTACATATAACCAGTCTCTTATATTTCTTCCATCTCCATATACAGGTAGTTTTTCATCTTTTAATGCTAGACTTATCATATGTGGTATTAATTTCTCATGATGTTGATATGCTCCATAGTTGTTTGAACAGTTTGTTATGTTTATATTCATTTTGAAGGTTTCATAGTATGCTCTTGCTATTAGGTCTGAACTTGCTTTTGATGCTGAATATGGACTGTTTGGGTTTATTCTTGTTGTTTCTGTGAAATATCCCTCTTCTCCTAATGTTCCATATACTTCATCTGTTGATATATGTACAAATTTATTTTCACTTCCTTCTCCCCATACTTGTTTTGCAACCTCTAATAATGTATGTGTTCCTATTACATTAGTTTGTGTAAATATAAATGGTGTTTTTATACTATTATCAACATGGCTTTCTGCTGCAAAGTGTATTACTCCATTTATATCATTGTCTTTAAATATTTTCATTACTAAATCGAAATCACATATATCCCCTTTTATAAATGTAATTTTGTCTTTTATTTTGTCTAGATTATGAAGATTCCCTGCATATGTTAGTTTATCTAGAATTATTAGATTATATTCAGGATATTTATTGCTAAAGTAATGTGCAAAGTTGCTTCCTATAAATCCTGCCGCTCCTGTTATTAGTATGCTTTTTTTCATTTTTATCGTTTCCTTTCTATGTTTTTAGAAATTTATTTAAATATTGGGCACAGTGATGTCACAAGTTTTGGGTATTCCCACAAACGGTGCCCCTATAATAATTTATATTTCATTTATACCTGTCCATTTCTTATCTTTATCTGATTGAATTAGGTTGGATATTCCCCCTACCTTTTCTAATGGCCATTGTATGTTTATTTTTTTATCGTTCCAGATTATTCCTCCTTCATCATTTGGATGATATAAGTCATCACATTTATATGTGAATTCTGCTTCTTCTGATAATACTAAAAATCCATGAGCAAATCCTCTTGGTATAAAGAATTGTAGCCTATTTTTTTCTGTTAGTGTAACTCCATAGTATTTTCCATATGTTTTAGAGTCTTTTCTTAAATCTACTGCTACATCATATACTTCCCCTTTTATAACTCTTACAAGTTTTGCTTGTGGAAATTCCTTTTGAAAATGTAGTCCTCTTAATACTCCTTTTATTGACTTTGATTGGTTATCTTGTACAAATTCTGTATCTATTCCTATTTCTTTAAAGTCTTTTTTGTTATATGTTTCCATGAAAAATCCTCTGTTGTCTTCAAATACTGTTGGTTCTATTACATATAATCCTTCTATTCCTGTTTCTTTTTTTTTGAATTTTCCCATTTTTATTTCCTTTCCTTTAATCAACATCTTCTGCTAGGTTTTTTAGAAATTTACCATAGTCTGTTTTTAATAGACTTTTTGCTAGTTCTTCTAATTGGTCTGCTGTTATCCAACCATTTTCAAATGCAATTTCTTCTGGACAACAGATTTGAAGTCCTTGCCTTTTTTGTATTGTTTGTACAAAACTTGCAGTTTCAATTAATGCATCATGTGTTCCTGTATCAAACCATGCCATTCCTCTTCCCAATTTTTCTACTTTTAGTTTTTTCATTTTCATATATGCTTCATTAACAGATGTAATTTCTATTTCTCCTCTTGCTGATGGTTTTACATTTTTAGCAATTTCTACTACATCATTTGTATAAAAGTATAATCCTGGTACTGCATAATTAGATTTTGGATTTTGTGGTTTTTCTTCTATTGATATTGCATTTCCTTGTTCATCCATTTCTACAACTCCATAACTTCTAGGGTCTTTTACTTTATATCCAAATATTGTGGATTCATTTTCTCTTGAATTTGCTCTTTTTAAGATTTCTTTTAGATTTCCTCCATAGAACATGTTGTCTCCTAATATTAATACAACATTGTCTTGTCCTATGAATTTTTCTCCTATTATGAAAGCTTCTGCTAATCCATTTGGTTTGTCTTGAATTGTGTATTCAAAGTTCATTCCCCATTTGCTTCCATCACCTAATAATTCTTTAAATGTTTCGTTATCTCTTTTTGTTGTTATTATTAGTATGTCTCTTATTCCTGCTTCCATTAATACATATAATGGATAATATATCATTGGCTTGTCATATACTGGCATGATTTGTTTTGATATTGCTAAAGTTAGTGGATATAGCCTCGTTCCACTTCCTCCTGCTAAAATTATACCTTTTCTATTTTTCATTTTCTTCTCCTTGATTTAATATGAATTTTTTCATGGGCACAGTGGTGTCACAAGTTCTGGGTATTCCCCCAAACGGTGCCCCTACAATTCTATTTTAATAGATATCGTTTTAGTGCATCTTCATATGTTGGTATATTAATTCCACTTTTTAATAATTTGTCTTTTGACATTTTAGAGTTTTTTGGTCTTTTTGCTGGACTTTTAAATTCTTCACTTGTTACTGGTATTACTTTGCATTTTACGTTTTTTATTTCAAATATCTTTTTTGTAAATTCATACCAGGTTGTGTAACCTATATTTGTGGAATTATAAACTCCAAATTCTATTTTCTTGTCTATTACTTGGTGTATTATATTTGCTAAGTCTACAGCATATGTAGGGCTTCCATGTTGGTCATTTACTACTTTTATTTCATCTTTTGTTTTACTTAGTTCTAACATTGTTCTTACAAAGTTTCTTCCTTCACCATATAACCACGCTGTTCTAAAAATATAGTATTTAGAACAGTTTTCTTCTATGAATTTTTCTCCTTCAAGTTTTGTTGTTCCATATACAGCTTGTGGATTTTTTTCATCGTCTTCTTTATAATCTTTTTCTACTGGTTTGTCTCCACCAAATACATAGTCTGTACTTATATGCATTAAAATTGCATTGTTTTCATTTGCTGCAATTGCTAAGTTTTTTGGTCCTATTGCATTTATCTTATAAGCTATTTCTTCATTTTCTTCTGCTTTATCTACTGCTGTATATGCTGCACAGTTTATTATATATTCTGGTTTTGTTTTCTTTATAAATTCATTTACTTTTTCTGAATTTGTAATGTCTAATTCTGCAACATCTGTACATATTAGTTCTTCATTTTTTAATTCTTCTTTTATTGCATTTGCAAGCATTCCATTCGAACCTGTTATTAATATTTTCATATCTTACCTCCTAAGTATTTTTGCCTAATCTCTTTTTATTATAGTTTTTAAATATTGTTTAATCTGTTTTCCTTTTTCTTCTTCTATGTTTAAAACTAGCATTTCTTTTACTTTTAGATTTTGCTTTTCAAGCCATACATTGAATAATCTTTCTGAAAGAAAGCCATATATTCTTTTATTATATTCATCATAATTTGATATGTCTATTGTTTTTTCTAGTTCATCAAATATTTTAAATAACCATGTCATATAGTCATCAAATCTATCTTTATGCATGATAAACATATTAAAAGCATACAGACTTTTCCTTTTTAAGATTTTATCAAATGCTTCTATGTATTCTGGATAATTCTTATTTATTATTTCTCTACATTTATGTAGGTCTTCTATATGATGATATTTATTATAGTGTTCTTCTATTGTCATGTTTATATTTACTTTGGTTGGTAATATAATATCATCTTTATTTAAAATCTTTTCTATGTCTTCTATCTTTAATATCTTTTTCGAAAATATGTTTTTAAAGAAAAATCTTCTATAATGTGTTAATCCTATTATATCTTCTGAGGTGTTTTTCCATATCCAATATAGTGCTGTTAGTTCACAATAGTTTTTATTCTTTTTTGAGATATTGTCTCCTGTGTTGTCTTTTAAATATGGTAGTTCTTCATTTATTTCTGCACCTACTTGGATTGGTGTATAACCATCTTCTTGTATGTCTATTTTTTTGTGTGTTGCAATATATATTTTTGTTTTCATGTATAAATTTTACCTTTCTTTTTTATATATTGTATTATAGCAATATTATTTTTTATTTTCAATATATATTTTTTAAATATGTAATTTCTTAGCACTTCGGACGCCCAAAGGGTTCCCTACAATATCTCTATCATTTTAAATATGCGAATTGTAATTTTGATTAAACAGTATTTTCTTTATTTTTCCATATTTCATTCCTAAATAATCTTTGATAATTGTATAGTATTTAGGTTTATTAACATCTGCACGTATACAACAAGTCTTTATATATCTTCTTTTTCCTTTATATTTTTCTTTTAATTTTTGTAAAGAATCATAAAAACTATAATTTTTATGCCCTATAGAGGCATGCCATACATTAGTTGGAACGATATAAGATTTTATTTTTTGTTCACTTGCACTTAGGCAAAAATCCACTGCATAAAGATGCCAGTTATCACAGGTTTGTTCATCAAATCTAATTTTTTCATAAATAGATTTGCTCATTCCAAATAAACATTCATCAACTGTTACTACTTCTTCTTTCTTGTCTATTATTCCGTTTACCTGCTATTTCTTTATTTTTCCCATGGACTATTGATGTGAATACCTTTTTTTCGTTTTCTTTTACTCCTGCTACTCCTAATATTCCATCACATTTTTTTAGTTCTTCATAAAAATTTTTTAATGAGTCTGAACTTAAAAATTTGATATCCTGATGAAGGAAAATATAATAATTTGATTTCGAAATACTTGCACCATAATTTAATGCTTTTGCTGCAGATGAAAATCTATTAGTGCTATTATCAATAAAAATCTTTTCACATTCAACATCTTGCTCATTATAACTATCTAGTAATAATTCATTTAATTGTTTTTCATCATTATAACAACAGATTAATGCTAAATCAATTTTCTCTTTCATTTCTAATAGAATTCCTTTCTATATTTTAATATTCTTCTTTTTCTTAATAAATTTGTCTTTGATTTCCATTATGAATTTATCTTTTAATATTAGTAGCATTGAAAAATAAGCTATTACTCCTGTACATACTTGGATTGAGATTATTATATATGAAGATTTATTTTTTATAATCTCACCAATTAATATTGCTACAATTAACATGATAATACTTGCAATTAAATTTTTCAACCCTAGTTTTATAATTTCTAAGAATTTTATTTCATTTCTTACACATATAAATTGAACTACTACTACCGTTGTTTCTGCTATTACTGTTGCTATTGACGCTCCTATTGCCTCATATCTCTTTATTAATATGAAGTTTAAAATTAAATTTACTATTGCGCCACATAATACTGATATTGTAAATGATTTTTGCCTTTTTGTTGGTAATAAGTATTGATTTCCTATAACATTGCTTAGACCTATCATTAAAATAATAGGACTTATTATTTTTATTAATAAAGATACTTCTTCATATCCAGCTCCTAAAAATACTGGTACAAATCGATTTGAAATTGCTATAATACCAAATAACATTGGAAATGCTAATAAATAAGTAAACTTAAATGATGTTTTTATGTTTCTTTTTATTTCATCTGTCTTTCCATCTGCAAATTTATTTGCAATTCTAGGTAACATTACTGTTCCTAGTGCTGTTACAATTGTAAGTAAGATTTTAATTATTTTTTGTGCTTGTTCATAATATCCACTTTCTACTTTATTTTCAACCATTGCACCAATCATTACTTTGTCTAGAACTGTATATAATTGTATTGCTATTTGAGGTATAAATAATGCTATTACAGGTCTTAAATGTCTTAGTAATTTTAATTCTTTTATACCTATTTTTTGAATATATTTTGGAAGATATGCCCATAAAGATATATTTCCAACTAAGTTTGATAACGCATATATAAGGATGTATACACTTAAATCATTTACTGTTTTTACTAAGCTAAATATACAAATTATGCTTAATACTTTTACTATTGTGTTTCTTATTACAGTTTTTTTGAATTCTTCCATTCCCTGGAAGAACCAACTTATATCTAAACAATTCGATATTAGCTCTAATATCAAAATTTTATAGTATAAAGTATATTGTGTTCCTCTAATATAAATAAAATAGTAAAATATACTTACTATAGCCATAGTTATTATTCTAAAAATTATAATTTCCCAAAATATAGAACTTCTTTTCTTTTTGTCTGATTGTACATATGCTATTTCTCTTTGACCATATGTTGCTATTCCAAGTGAGCCAATAAGTACAAAATATGTTACTATTGATAATGTATAACTGTAAATTCCTATATTTTCTGCTCCTAATATTCTTGAAACATATGGAGTTGTTATTAGTGGTAAAATTATTACTAAAACTTGATAAATTAAATTATATATATAATTTTTAGCTATCTTCTTGTCTTCCATTTGTTCTCCTTTAACCTATTTCTGTTTTTACACATTCTAATGCTGCTTTTATAACATTGTGCATGTCGTAATATTTATATTCGCCTAACCTTCCACCGAATATGACATTTTTCTCGTTTTTGGCTAATTCTTTGTATCTTTCATATAATCTATTGTTTTTTTCGTCATTCATAGGATAATAAGGTTCATCCCCTTTTACCCAAGTCTTCGGATACTCCTTTGTTATTACTGTTTTTGGAGTATTAACTCCATATTCAAAATGCTTGTGTTCTATTATTCTTGTGTATGGTATTTCATATTCAGTATAATTTACTACTGCATTCCCTTGGAAATTTTCGGTTTCTAAAGTTTTTGTCTCAAATTTTAGGCTTCTATATTCTAGTTCACCATATTTATAATTATAGTATTCATCTATCATTCCTGTAAATATTATCTTTTCTGCAATTTTTTCATATTCTTCTCTTTTTTCAAAAAAATTAGAATTTAGCTTTACCTCTATTCCGTTTAACATCTTTTCTATTATCCTAGTATATCCTCCAATTGGAATTCCTTGATATGTGTCTCTAAAGTAATTGTTATCATATATAAATCTAACTGGAAGCCTTTTTATAATAAATGCTGGCAATTCTGTTGCTTTTTTCCCCCATTGTTTTTCTGTATAGCCTTTTACTAGTTTTTCATAGATTGTTTTACCTACTAAACTAATTGCTTGTTCTTCTAAGTTTTTTGGTTCTATAATTCCTGCTTTAGCTTTTTCTTCTTCTATTTTTGCTTTTGCTTCATCTGGAGTTATTACTCCCCATAATTTGTTAAATGTGTTCATATTAAATGGCATATTGTATAACTCACCTTTATAGACTGCAACAGGTGAATTGGTATATCTATTAAATTCAGCAAATTGATTTATATAGTCCCAGATTTCTTTATCACTTGTATGAAAAATATGTGCTCCATATTTATGTACATTTATGCCTTGAATGTTTTCTGTATAGATATTTCCAGCAATATTAGGTCTTTTGTCTATGACTAAGCATTTTTTTCCTTTCTTATTTGCTTCATATGCAAATATTGCTCCAAAAAGCCCTGTTCCTACTATTAAATAGTCATATTCTTTCATTTTGCCATCATTCCTTCCTAAGTCACAAATTTTTCCTAGTCGTCTTTTTTTATTATTGCTATAATCTTAGATAAAATTTTGTTTTCTTTTAACATATTGTCTGTTTCTTCTTCTATTTTTTTATGTTCTCTAAGTTTAAAGTCTCCAATAACTAAACATACTATTGCTATTATGCTTTCTACAGAATACATACTTCCAGAACAGCATAGTGTAAAAATTGTAGCATAAATTAGCCATTCATCTTCTATTTTCTTTCCTTTTAGGTATTTTATTATTGCATATATCATTATTATAAAGAAAGGTATTCCTAATTGATATATAATGTCTATATATCCATTATGTGAAAACGGTTCTACTTCATATCCTTGATATTCTAAACCTACTGGTATTCTTAGCATTGATCCTAATCCATGTCCTATTAATATAGCTTTAATACTATTAAATGAATTTACTAGATAGTATAAAGAAGAATATGTTCTAGCTGTTGAAGAGGCATCTTTAAATATATATATACCTAGAGTGCTCATTATTGCTAATGTTATTAGTGGTAATAATACTGTTCCTATTTTTGTTAATTTAATTAATGGTTTATTGTTTTCAAATAGCTTAAATGCTATGTATATAGCAATATAATATGCAAACACTATCCAACCACTTCTAGAATATGTGAAAAATATGTTAAATAGTGTTAATACTGTTATAGTAAATCTTTTATCTTTATCTAAATTTTCAAAACTCATAGAATAAAAATATGCTATTGTTAAAAATATTGCATATGCTGATGGTTCATAAAATGTTGTATATATCCTTATATCTTTTGTCCAGCCAGAATAGCTTTCAAATAGACCTCTTGCTCCATAAGATGGATTATTATTGAATATATTAAAGAACATTGGCATTTGTAATTTACTTGCTATTAACTGATAAACTCCATATCCTGTTATTATTATTAATGCAAAATAAAATGCTATATTGAAAAAGTCCTTTTGCTTAATTTCTTTTACCTTTTCCACGTATTTAATGCTTGTCCAGCCAATAAATAGAATCATTGAGTATCTACCTATTTGTAAAAAGTTAAATGCTTTATTTAATAGTTGTGATATAACTACAAATAACACTATACTTGCTACAATTATTACAGATTTTTTATCTATTTTTTGATACATTCTATATTTTATAAATATATATATTAAAAAGATAGTTATTGCTGCAATACCAAATTCTTTGGTATTTACAATAGCAAAATTTTGAAGGAAAAGTAATATTATAAAAATTATTATTTCTAATTTTTGTATTTGTATTTGTTTACTCTTTTCCATTTTTAATAAACTTTCTCCCTTCTATTATTCCTTTTTTTAATGCTTTTAAACTTTCTTTTTGGTGTTTTAGTTTATATTTTATTCCAACTATAATTCTTGTTGAATAGAAAAATAATTTTGTTAATATTCCATAGCATTTGTATTTATTTATAAAAATAATTCTATTTCTTGTATTCCATTCTATTGCAAATGGACTTTCTTCCCCTCCTGATGCAGCACTTTCTTTGTGGTATATTATAGCATTTAAACAAACTCCAATTTTATATCCTTTTTGTTGTACTTTTGCACAGAAATCGACATCTTCATAATACATAAAATATTCATCTGGTAAAAAACCAATTTCTTTTATTAATTCTGTTTTCATTAACATACAACAACCAGTTACAAATTTCGTATAAGTAAATTCTTGATTATCATCTTTATATTCTTTTCCTTTATTGTAAATAACAGCTGTACCTTTAAAATAGTCTATTTCTCCACCACAACAGTTTATTAAGTCTTTATTATCCCAGTACATTATCCTTGCTGATATTATTCCAATTTCATTATGTTTTTTTAGTTCAAGGTACATTTTATCAATACTATTTTTTGTAATTATTGTATCATTATTTAAAAGTAATATATATTCTGATTTGTTTTCTATTGCATATTTAATTCCTATATTATTTCCTGCTGAAAATCCTGCATTTTCACTTGCTTGTATTAGTGTTATTCCTTCTATTTTTTTTAGTTCTGATAATGATTCATTTGTTGATTTGTTATCTACAACTACTATTTCATATTTAAAATTATTTTCACTTGTATTTTGTTTTATACTATTTATACATTCTATTGTATCCTTATAATTGTTATAATTCAATAGAATTATCATTATTTTTTCCATTTTTTTATTTTTTCCTTCATAATTTATTATAAAATGCCATTATTTCTTCTATATATCTTTGTTCTGAAAATGGCTTTTTCCAGTATAAATTATAAGCATTTTTACTCATTTCTTGTACTAATTCTTCGTCTTCTAATATTTTTAATTTTTTATATAAATCTTCTACATTTCCATTTTCATATTTTAAGCCATTTATATTGTCTGTTATATATGAGGCTGTTGCACTTTTGTCTCCGACTATTACTGGTACTCCTAATGATAAGGCTTCTATTGCTGTCATTCCCATTGTTTCATACCATAGTGATGTGAATACTAATGCTTTACTTTCTTTTAAGATATTTTTTATTTCTTCTTTTGTTTTCCAACCTACAAATTTTAAGTTTTTATATCTTTGTTCTAACTCATTTTTTAGTGATCCATCCCCAATTACTGTCCCATTTTTATTTAGTCTTGTTACACTTTCACAGAATAGTTCTACTCCTTTTTCTTTTGATAATCTTCCTACATATACTAATATGTCTTTTTTATCTAAGTTTCTTTCTTCTTTTTCATATCCTGCTGGATTGTTAATAACTGTAGAGTTCCAATTTTTTATTAGTGAATTTTTTAAAATATCTTTACTAAATTCTGATACATATATAGCATTTGCTTCTATTTTTTTTATAATTCTATTTTGCACCTTCTGTCTAAGTATTCTATATAGTTTTATGATATAGTTTCTAGAATCACAATTGCATTTTATACATTTTAAAGATAATGGATTTAAGTTACAAATTCTATTTTCTTTATAATTGAAAAATCCTCCGTTTGGGCATTGCATAAAGTATTCGTGTATTGTTACTACTATTTTAAAGTTTAAATCATTTGCTATTTTAAATATACTACTAGATAATGCTTTTGTCCACCCATGTACATGTACTATTGTTGTTTTATTATCTAATGAATTAAGTAGTTTCTTCAATTCTTTTTTTGCTTTTATATTATAAATTCCATTTATACATCCTAAAATTTTGTTTTTTTCTTTTAATGATTCTTTTTGGTTTGTTGTTATATATTCAATTCCTTCAATATTTTCTTCTGGTTTATTAACAGCCGAAAAGAAATAAACTTTAAGTCCTTTTTCTAATAACAATTTTGCAGTGTCTATTGCTACTTTACTTGCTCCACCTTGAGTATAATTAAAGTCGTTGATAATTACAACTGTTTTTACCTCCATTTTCTGTATCATTCCTTTCTAAAGAACGCATATGTTTAAATTAACAAATTTGAAAAATAATTATTATTTGGCTATTTTTCCTAATTTCATACCTATAAACCTTGCCATCATATTAGGTAACCATTGTATAATTACTTTCCAGTTTTTGTCCTTGATTGCTCTTTTTAAAATATAGAATGCTAAGTCTCCTCCTGCACTATTTACTTTATACTTATTTAAATAGCTATTTTCTTTAAAAAATTTGCCTGTGTCATAGTATCTATCATATTGTTGTTTTAGTGTAAAATTATGTGAATGAATAATTTCTGAGTCTGCACAATACTTTATTTTATATCCATTTGTGATTAATTTATACGCAATATACATATCTTCACTTATTGATAAGTTTTTATTATCATACCCATTTAATTTTACAAATGTTTCTCTCTTTATTGCTGATGATGCATCAGAAAAGAAAAATGCTCTTAAACCTAATTTTTCTATATCATCTTTAGAAACTATTTTTGAGTTTTCTGGATAATTTTTTTCTCTTGTGTATTTTTCCATAGAATTATTTGTACAAATCTGCCTACTATAGCAGGCTTCTGCTTCATTATTTTCAATTGGTTTTATTAATTTTTCTAACCAGTCTTTTTTTTCTATAATTACATCTTGAGTCACAAATACAACTATATCTGCTTTGCTTTCAAATGCTTCCTTTTCTCTTGTTAGACTGTGAGAAAAGTCTTTTGCTTCTATTGCTTTATAGATACAGTTTAGTTTTTTTAGTTTTTCTTCTGTTTTGTCTTTTCCTTTGGTTACTACATATCGTATGTTTCCTATTTCTACATTTTCTTGCATTTCTAATGATTTATGCAATTTTTCCACATATTTTTCTGCATTATATAGAGGACATATTATATCTACAACCATTTTTGCTATCATTCCTTCCTGAGGCATATACCTTGGTTGGAAAAGAATTATTACAATTATTTTTCAACCTTCTTGCCCTTAGTTTGTTTTTGTAATATTCTATTGTATTATATATAAAAATAATTATAAAAGTCAATGGTTTTGCATTTTTTAGGGAAATTTCTGGTGAGACAACAAAAAAGGACATCACAAAATGTGTGCCCTCTACATTTATATAATTATTAGATTAAAAAGAATTGTTATTTGGCTATACAGCCCCTTTTTTGTTTAAAACAGCTGTTATAGTCTTTAATAAAATTTTCATGTCTCCTAAAAATGAATTCTTTTTGTAATATTCCATGTCTAATTTTACTCTTTCTTCAAAACTTATGTTGCTTCTTCCTGATACTTGCCATAAGCCTGTTAATCCTGGTGTCATTTCTATTATTTTATAATAGTCTTTTCCTATGTCTTTTTTCTCTCTTTTTAAATATGGTCTTGGTCCAACTAAACTCATTTCTCCTTTTAATATGTTTATAAATTGTGGGAATTCGTCTAAACTAGTTTTTCTGAGAAATTTTCCTATTTTTGTAACTCTAGGATCGTCTTTTATCTTTTTGTTAAGTTCATATTCATTTCTTAAGTCTTCATTTTCCATTAATAGTTTTTCTAGTTCTTCCTCTGCTCCTATTATCATTGTCCTGAACTTATACATTTTAAATATTTTTCCGTCTTTTCCAATCCTGTTTTGAACAAAAAATATTGATGCTTTGTCTTTTGTAAATATATTTGCAATTTTAATAATTAGCATTAATGGAAGTAATATTATCATTCCTACTATGCCAGCTAATATATCTGCTATTCGCTTCATTATCTTATTAATACTTCTTGCTTTCATATTTACATTAACAGTTCTATTAATACATACTGTTGTTGTATCATTCATATTCACTGCTTTTTCCTCCTAGTTTTTTATATTCTATCCTACCTTTAGAGTCTAGAGGTGTTACTTTATTCCTGTTTTATTCATAAGATTATCACTTATTTTCTGTAATGTGCTTGATACTTTATAATCTTCTTCGCTAAACAGTTCTTGATGTAATTTAACTACGTTTTCTTCTAGGTTTCTTGGTGCTAGGTAATATACTCCTGCTGGTTCGTAGTCTGCCCATTTATATGGGAAACCTTCACTTGTTGTGATATTATATTGTGTAATTCCTGTTGCTAGTCCTAGAATTTCTGATGTACTTATTGTTGTTTTTACCTTTGGTAATACTTTATCTACTAATCCATTTAGTTTTACTGCATTCATCTTTTTTACTTTATCAAAGGTTTTCATTAATACTTCTCTTTGTCTTTCCGCTCTATTAATGTCTGTTCCTACATATCTAATTCTTGCATATGCTAATGCTTGTATACCATCTAGATTTTGTTTTCCTGCTTTCTTTATATTTGATGATTTTATTCCTGTAACTTGTATGTTTTCTTGAATGTATCCATTTATCCATTGCATGTCTGCTTTACCTACGTCAATTTCTATTCCTCCAACATAATTTACAACATCTGCAACAACTTCAAAATTAACTGTTACATATTCTGATATGTCTAAGTCTAAGTTTCTGTTTAGTACACTAATTGTTTTTTCTGGTCCATATTTTCTATAAATGTCTGTTAGTTTTGTGTATTGATTATCTTCATAGCATAGATAAGAATCTCTGTATACTGATACCATTTTTACATCTTTTGTTTTTTTGTTTAGACTGACTATCATTATAGTATCACTTCCTGAGTTTTTGTCGTATTCATTACTTCTTGCATCTATTCCAAAGAGTGCTACATTTAAATATCCTTCGTTTTCTACACCTTCATTTATCTCAACATTTCCTATTATTTCTTCTTGATAATCTACTTTTGATAATTTATTAAATACATATCCTATTAAAACTCCTACCATAACTACTATAAGTATTACCAATAATAATATTATCCTTACAAGTATTTTTAAAAATTTATTCTTTTTTTTCTTTTTTGTTTTCTTTTTCCTTCTTTTTATCCCTTCATATTCATATTCTTTATCCATTGTTCTATCATTCCTTTTTGTTCAAAATTGATTAATTTCGTTTATTTTTTACATTATATATTATAATTTATTTTTTATCAACTTTTTTTACATTATTTCACCAAAAAAACACAATTTAATTTTCTACATCTTCTCAGGCATTTTTATTCCTAATAGGTCTGCTCCAATTTCTAAAATATTTCCTACCATGTATGTTAGATATATTCTTGCATTTTTCTTTTCTTTTTCTTCTACTAAGATTTTATTTGAATTATAGTATGAACTATATGCTTGTGCAATGTTTATTAAGTACCTTGATAGTATTGATGGCTCGTTTTTGCTTATAACATTTTCTAATATGTTTTGAAATTGATATATTAGTTTAATAATTTTAATTGCGTCATTATCTTGTAGTTCTTCTATATTTATTTCCTTTATAGATGGTAATTTTTCTATACTTTCTAATATACTTTTTGTTCTTACATACATATATTGAATATATGGTCCTGTTTCTCCTTGAAAGTTTAGTATTGTATCCCAGTCAAATATTTCATCCTTTATTCTACTGTTTGATAAATCATTAAATATAACTGCTCCTATACCAATTTTTTTTGCTATTTCTTCTTTGTTTTCAAGATTTGGATTCTTTTCTTCTATTATAGCTTTTGCTCTTGATATTGATTCATTTAGTAGTTCTTCTAGTTTTATTACATTTCCTTCTCTTGTTGACATTTTTCCTGTTTTTAATAATACCATTCCAAATGCTACATGCTCTAATGATTTTGTGTATTTCTCATCTATTCCTAAAAGTTTTGCTGTTTCAAATACTTGTTTAAAGTGTAAGTTTTGCTCATATGATGTTACATATAGAGCTTTATCAAAATTATATGTTCTTGCTCTATATAGTATGGCAGCTAAGTCTCTTGTTGCATATGTTGAGGAACCATTTGATTTTTCTATTATTATTGGTGTATTTATACCTACTTTTTGTAGATTTACGATTTTTGCTCCTTCTGATTCTTCTAATTTTGCTGATTGTTTTAGTTTCTCTATTACTTCTGGCATTTTGTCTGTATAAAATGCTTCTCCATTCCAAGAATCAAAACTGCTTCCTAGTAAATCATACACTTTTTGGAATTCTTTTAAACTTAAATTTTTAAATTTTTCCCATAGTTCTGTACAGTACTTGTCTGCATCTTCTAATTTTTTGAAATTGTTTCTACATTCATTTAATACATTTTCGTCTTCTTTACATAAATTATTTATTCTTACATATATATCTGTTAGTTTTTCAATTGGATTTTCATTTAAGTCGTATTCTTGTCCCCAAAGTTTATATCCTTCTATCATTTTTCCAAATTGTGTTCCATAATCTCCTAAATGATTTATGCCGATTACATTATATCCTAAGTATTTATAAATATTATATAGTGCTGCTCCAATTACTGTTGAACGTAAATGCCCAATATGGAAAGGTTTTGCAATATTTGGTGCAGAATAGTCTATTACAATATTTTTTCCTTCTCCTATATTAGATTTTCCATATTTTGAATTTTTACTCTCCATTTCTTCTAAAACATTTTTAATTAATGTACTTTTATTTATATAAAAGTTTAGATATCCACCAATTGTTTCCATTTTTTCTATTATTTCTTTATTTATTTTTATATTTTCTCTTATTTCGCTAGCTATAATTACTGGTGCTTTTTTTAGTGTTTTTGCTAGTTTAAAACATGGAAATGCATAGTCTCCCATATTATCATCTGGTGGTATTTCTATGTACTCTGTTATTTCTTCTGCATTGATTTCTATACATTTACTAATCATATCTGCAATTTCTTTTTTAAAATCTATCATTTCTTTCATACTCCCCAAAATAAATATAGCCAATTATATCACAACGTTTTATAATAGGCAAACATTACGTTTTTATTTTTTATATTTATTGATATACATAAACGGACGCCCAAACTGAAGGGCGTCCTATTATTTCTTTACATTATAAGTATAATAATCCTTAAAAAGATCATATATATTATCTGGAACTTTCATATCACTTTTTTCGCTTACAATATAGATTCCTCCAATATCAGGAATTATTTTGGGCTCAGTATTTAATATATGTCCACTATAAGCAACTATTACATGTTGTCCCTCTTTTAATTCTATATTAGTTTGTGTTCCTGATAAAGTACCTAATTTCTCCTTATATATTAAATAAAATGGTTCTCCAGCTTCTGTCATGAAGCCTAAAGAATCCTCATTAACTTTTACAATTACTCCTCTATATCCTACTATTGCATTTGGTTCAACCGTTCCTACAGGATTATAAGTAGCTTCATTTATCACGATTAATAGAATTATTACAGAAACTATTAATATAGCTAACATAACTATTAAAAAAATCAATATTTTTTTATTCTTCTTCATAATATCTTTTACTCCTTAACTTATTGAAAGGATGTCCTACATTTGTTTATAAATTTGTTATTATTAGTCTCCTAATGAAATCCCTATATTTCTTGCTGTTTTAACCAAATCATCATCCATTGTTACTCTTCTTATATTACTATTTTCTGTATTTCCTGAAACTGCTCCAATTTCTTTATTATTTCCTACAACATCTTCTAAAGATACTGAGTCTAATTTTCCATTTTTTAATACTGCTAGTACTCCAAATTTCCCCTCTAAGGCTAGTTCCATTGCTTTTGAACCATATTTTGTAGATAGTACTCTATCATATGCTGTTGGTGTTCCTCCTCTTTGCATATATCCTAATGTTGTATTTCTAGATTCTAGTCCTGTTAGTTCTTCTAATTGTTTTGCAACTGTTTCTCCTACTCCTCCTAGTTTTGTGTTATCAACACCTTTTCCATTATCTCTTGTACCTTTTACAGTTATTTCTCCACCTAATGGTTTTGCTCCTTCTGCAACAACTACTAAACTAAATCTTTTTCCTATTTTTATTCTATCTTTTATTTTTTCAGCCACTTTATTTAAATTATATGGAATTTCTGGAATTAGTGCAACATCTCCTCCACCAGCTATCGCAGCTTCTAATGCTATCCATCCTGCATATCTTCCCATAACTTCTAATACCATTATTCTATGATGTGTTTCTCCTGTTGAGTGTAATCTATCAAGAGCTTCCATAGCAACTGATACAGCTGTATTATATCCAAATGTTATGTCAGTACATGCTACATCATTATCTATAGTTTTAGGAACTCCTATAACATTAATTCCTTTTAATGAGAAATCTCTAGCAGATTTTTGTGTACCATCTCCTCCTAATGTAAATATACAATCAAATCCAGCATCTTTAACATTTTTAACACATACATCTGATAAATCTTTATATACTGTTTGCCCATTTTCTTCAACTTTGTAATGGAATACATTTGAGTTTGTTGATGACCCTATAACTGAACCACCTTTGTGTAGTATTCCTGATGCAGTAGTTGCTGAATCTAATTTTATATAATTATTTTCTAATAGTCCTTTATATCCTTCTATATATCCATAACATTCTATTCCGTTATTTTCTGCTGTTTTTACAATTCCTCTTATTACAGCATTAAATCCTGCTACATCTCCACCATTGGCTAAAATCGCTACTTTTTTCATAATATTCTCTTTTCCTTTCTTGTTACCAGTAATTTGGTCTCTTTTTTATATGATATTATTATATCAACTTTTTTTAAAATTACAACATATATATAAAAAAACTCTTTGTAAATTTTAAACTATTTGTTTATAGATTAGGTTAAAAAATATTAGTCCTAGTATATATTATTCTGTTAGTTTTAATACCTCTTCTTTTAGTGTTTCTGCTTGTAGTTTTGCATCTTCTATACTATTTCCTTTAGCTCCTATATAAAATTTTATTTTTGGTTCTGTTCCTGATGGTCTTGCGCAGCACCATGCATCATTTGATAATTCATAATATAACATATTTTCCATTGGTAAATCTATTCTTGTAGTACTTCCTGTCATCATTTCTTTTCTTTCTTGAATTCTATAATCTCTTACTGCTATTACATCCCAGTTACCAATTCTTACAGGTGGATTATTTCTCATTTTTGATATCATATTTTGTATTTTAGCTGCCCCATCTGCTCCTTTTAATGTAATACTTGCTAATTCTTCTCTATAATATCCATATTTTTCATATATTTTTATCATTTGATCCCATAAAGTTAATCCTTGTTTTTTATAGTATGCTGCAGCTTCACAAATAGCCATTACTGCTACTATAGCATCTTTATCTCTTGCATGTGTTCCGATTAGGCAACCATAACTTTCTTCATATCCAAATACAAACTCATATTTATGATTTTGTTCAAATAGTTTTATTTGTTCTCCAATATATTTAAATCCTGTTAATACTTCTATTAATTTGATATTGTATTCTTTAACCATTTTATCTGCCATATTTGAAGAAACTATGGTTTTTATAAGTGCTCCATTTTGTGGAAGTAACCCTTTTTCTTTCTTTTGACTTAATTCATATTCTGCAATTAATAGTCCTGACATATTTCCAGTAAATGCTTTATATTCTCCTGTTTTTGTATCTTTTGCATATACTCCTAGTCTATCTGCATCTGGGTCTGTTGCTAAAACTATATCTGCATCTACTTTTTTTGCTAATTTTAAAGCTAATTCAAATGCTTTTGGATCTTCTGGGTTTGGATATGCTAATGTTGTAAATTCTCCATCTGGCATTTCTTGCTCTGGAACAACATAAACATTTTCAAATCCTAATTCATCTAAAATTCTTCTGGCAGGCAAATTTCCTGTACCATTAAATGGTGTATATACGATTTTTATGTCTTTTGCCATTTCCTTAATAGATTCTGAGTTTAATACAAGTCTATGTAGCTCTTCCATATATCTATCATCAATTTCTTTTCCAATTATATTGAATAACCCTCTGTTTTTTGCTTCTTCTTCAGACATTAATTTTATTTCTGAATAGTCTTCAATATTATTAACTTCTGTAATTATTTGTTTATCCTTTGGTGCTATTATTTGTGCACCATCAGACCAATATACTTTATATCCATTATATTCTGGTGGATTATGGCTTGCTGTTATAACTATACCAGCAATACATCCTAGTTCTCTAACTGCAAAAGATAACTCTGGAGTTGGCCTTAATGAATCAAATAAATATGTTTTTATTCCATTTGCATTTAGTATTAATGCTACTCTCTTACTAAATTCTAAAGACATTCTTCTTGAATCATATGCAATAGCTACTCCTTGTCTTTCTCCTTTTTCTTTTATTATAAAATTAGCTAGTCCTTGAGTGGCTTTCCCTACAGTATAATAATTCATTCTATTTGTTCCTGCTCCTATTATTCCTCTAAGTCCAGCAGTTCCAAATTCTAAATCTTTATAAAACCTGTCCTTTATTTCTTCATTATTACCTTTTATATTAGCTAATTCTGTTTTCGTTTGTATATCAAACATTTCATTGTTTAGCCATTGTTCATACTTTTCAAGATACTCCATCTTTACCACTCCTTTTTATATTTCAGCATTTTCCTTATATATTTTTATCACATTTTTGTGAATTTGTAAACATTTTTGTCTAAATTGTGTCCAAAAATTAAAAGAGTGATTTCATAATATCTTTTAAATTTAATTGTATGCTTTTCATTCCATTGTAGTCATTTATTTCTAATGAGCCTATTACATCTACTTTATCCCCTAATCTATACTCTCCAGCTTTTTCTCCCATATTAAATCCTATTGCACTAATTAACATGTTATCATCTCTTAAATTTATTTTTAAATGTTTTCCTTCTGTTAATGCCCTTATTGAGTCTACCTTTAAATTTCTAAAACAAAAAATTGGCATCCTATTAACTTCTCCAAATGGCTCTAATAATTTTAATTCTTCTACTGCTTGTAAATTTATGTCTTTTAAATTAGTAATTACATCTATCATAATAATTTGTTTTATCTCACTTATGTTTTTGGTTTTTAGATATTCATTTACTTCTTTTTTAAATTCGTCAAAGTTTTCTTTTCTAACTGTTAATCCTATTGCCATTGAGTGTCCACCAAATTTTTCCAATTTATTACTACATCTTAATATTGCTTCATGCAAATCTATTCCTTGAATACTTCGTCCAGATCCTTTTCCTATATCTCCTTCAAATCCTATTAATATACTAGGTTTAAAATACATTTCTGTAATTTTAGATGATACAATTCCTGTTACTCCATGATGCCAATTATTTGCTCCTAGAATTATAGCAGGATTATCTTCTCCATTATCTTCTATTTGCTTTATAGCTTGTTCTAATATTTCTTTTTCTTTATCTTGCCTTTGTTTATTATACTCGTTTAAGTCTTCTGCTAGTTTTAATACTTCTTGTCTATCATTTGATAACAATAATTGTAAAGCTTTGTTTTCAAATCCCATTCTACCACAAGCATTTATTCTTGGAGCTATCCCAAAAGATATTGTATTTGAATCAGCAGTTTTATATCCAGATAAATTTAATAGTGTTTTTAATCCTAAATTTTTAGTTACATTTACTAATTTAAGCCCCAATTTAGCTATAACCCTATTTTCATCTATTAATGGAACTATGTCTGAAATTGTTCCTAAACATACTAAATCTAAGTATTTTAAATATTCTTTTTCATCTAATCCTAATTTTATACTTAAAGCCTGGATTAATTTAAATACAACTCCAACTCCTGCTAATTGATTAAATGGATATTTATTTTCTTTAATTTTAGCATCTATTATAGCAAGTGCATTTGGCAAAATGTCTCCTGGTTCATGATGATCTGTAATTATTGTTTCAATACCTAATGATTTTGCAAATTCAGTTTCTTCTACTCCTGATATACCACAATCCACTGTTATCATTAATTGTGTCCCATTTTTGGCTATCTCTTCTATTGCTTGCTTATTTAAACCATATCCTTCTTTTAGTCTATTAGGAATATGATATTTAGGATTTATTCCTCTTTCTTCTAAAAATTTTTTTAATACAGTTGTACTAGTTATACCATCTACATCATAATCTCCATAAATTAATATATTTTCTTTGTTTTTTATTGCTTCTATTATTCTATTAGTAGCCTTTTCCATGTCTGGCATTAAAAATGGGTCATAGAAGTTGTTTCTATTTGGATTTAAAAATATGCTTATTTCTTCTTCTTTTATTATTTGTTTGTTTATTAATATTTGAGCTAGTAATTTACTTATATTAAATTTTTTAGAGATTTCTTCTACTTGTTCATAATTAGCTTCATAATATTGCCAACTTTTATTCATACTAATTCCTTTCTTATTATTAAATTATGTCTTGTACTGCTTCTCCTAATATTTTATTTATATCTGATAATATTGTATTGAATTTTAGTTCAGCCTCTAAGTAATTTTTTGTTATATCATTTTGAATTAGTTCTAAATATCTTTTTTGTAAAACTTCTACTTGTTCTTTAGTAGGTTCTTTTCCTTGCATTGTTGAAATTTGTGTTTCATATCTAGCTCTTTCAAAACTATCTAATTTTTCTTTTAATTCAGTGTCTTCTTTTATAATTTCTTTCATTTTTTTATATTCTATATATTCTTCTGATTCTTTTATTTGTTTTGCTAATTGATTTACTGTATCATATATGTTCATTTTTGTTCCTCCTTACAAAATTAATTTTTTATCCAATAATGGGCAGACACAAGGTCTGCCCTTACAAATTATTATAACCTTAATATTTATGCATATGTTTCTTGTTTGATAAAGTTTATTAGATTTGATTGTCTTACTTTTTTTGTCCTTTTTGCTTTTTCTTGTTCAATTTCTCTTGCTTGTTTTTCTGCCATTGTTTCACAGATTGATTTTTGATATATGAAATGTGTATCTTGTGCAATTTTTGTCCAGTTATAAGTTTCTCTTACTTTTGCTTTTCCGTTTTTGGCGATATTGTATGCTAATTGGTAATCAAATAATAGTGCTAATATCGAATCTGCTATCGAATTTGCATTTCCTGCATAACTTTTCATTCCTGTTACACCATGTTCAACAATTTCATTTAGACCACCAATGTCTGAAACTACAATTGGTGTTCCTGCATACATTCCTTCTATTGCAACTAGCCCAAATGGTTCATAAGTACTTGGAAATACTGCTATATCTGCACACCTATACATTGTGTATAGTTCTTTTGGTGTTAATTGTCCAGTAAAGTATACTTTGTCTGATATTCCTAAATAGTCAGCTTTTGCTTTTAATTCATTTAGCATTCCACCTTTTCCAGCTATTATGAATTTTGCATCATTATACCTACTTAAAATTTTAGGTGCTGCGTCTATTAAGTATTGGAAACCTTTTTCATATACAAGCCTTCCTGCACACATAATTATTTTCTCATTATCTCTTGCATATTTTCTTCTGAATTCATAGTTTCTTTCTATTCCATTATAGATATTTAAGTTTATTCCATTTGGAATAACATTAATTTTTTCAAATGGTAATCCAAATAGTCTTTGAACTTCATTTTTCATATAGCTACTGTTAACTATTACTTCTGATGCTTCATATGTTAGCATCCATTCTGTATCATTTATATATCTTTGTTGCTCGTCTCTTATTCCTCCGTTTCTACCAGATTCTGTTGCATGTATTGTTGCTACTATTGGGATATTGTATGATGCTTTTAAGGTTTTTGCTGCATTTGCAACTAACCAATCATGTGCATGTATTACATCAAATTTCCCCTTTTTGTTCATTATTTCACTGGATTTGGCAACTAAATTGAAGTTTAATTGCATTATCCAATCTATAAAATTATTGGGATTTATCATATAATTATCTACTCTATATACTTCTACGCCTTTATCATTTTCATAATATGGAACATCACCTTCTTTATAAGTTACGACTGTAACTTCATGTCCATCTTTTATTAACCTTTTTGATAAATCATATACAACTTTTGCAATACCCCCTACAATTCTTGGTGGGTATTCCCAGGTAAGCATTAGTATCTTCATAAATAACCTCCAATTAATATCTTATGTTCTAACATTATTATTGTATATTAACTTATTAAAAAAGTAAACAAATTTCTACAATTTTTTTCATTTTTATAAAAAAATAACCCCCACATTAGCCGTATTGTCAAGAAATTTTATGGACCTGTATATTTACAGGTGGGTGTCTACCTTAATACTTATGGGTTTCTTACAAATTTCTCAAAATTTTACGAGTGTAAGTGCAAGCATACACGCCATATCAAGAGATCGACTCCCGTATCCATTACTTTGTAGGTTCTAAAATTTCTGTCTCATAAGCGTACTACGTAGGGATATTTTATTCTCTTTACTTAATTAATATTATATCATCATATATGAATTAAATCAATATGATTTTTGATTTTTTTATAGGTAATTTTTTGTAAATTTTTAGTTATATTTCATATTTTTTATTTATTATTAATATAAATATTTGTATGAGTCGTTTTAAACTTTTTTTATTTAATACAATTATTTTAACAATAACTTCAATTTTAATTAGAGCTATTGATATGTTCTTTAGCGTATATGTTGCGAATAAAATTGGTAGTGAGGGTTCTGGTCTTTTTGAACTTATAATGTCTATATACCTTTTTGCAACTACTATTGCTAATGCTGGTATTAGTCTTGCTGCAACACGTATTGTTGCAGAAGAAGTTGATACAAATGGTTCTAGTGGTGTTACTATTGCTATGAGAAAATGTATTTTTTATAGCCTTTTTTTTGGTGTATTGGCAAGTATTATTTTATTTATATGTACTCCCTTTTTAGTGTCTAATTTATTAATGAATAAAATCTCTGCAAAGCCATTATATATATTGGCTATAAGTCTTCCCTTTGTATCCATAACTACTTCTCTTTCTGGTTATTTTTCTGGTATTAGAAAAGTCTCAAAGAGCTCTTTTATTAGAACTTCTAGCCTATTTATTAGAGTTGGTCTTACTTGTATGTTTCTATATATTTTTCCTGCTAATAATATAGATTTAGTATGTTCATTTTTAGTGCTTTCTAGTACTATTGCTAGCATTTTTGAATTTTTGTTTTCATATATTCTTTATTATTTGGATAAAAGAAAACTTTATAGTGCTAGTAAAAGAAATAATAATTATTTATCAAGAATTTTAAAAATTTCTTTACCAGTAGCAGTTACTTCTATTATACGTTCTGGTCTTTCTACTTTAAAACAGTCTTTGATACCAATACGTTTGGAAAAACATACTCATTCTGCTGACCTAGCTTTTTCCCAATATGGTTTAATAAATGGTATGACTTTTCCATTACTTATGTTTCCAAGTGTTTTTATAAATTCATTTGCTGGATTACTAATTCCTGAATTTGCTAACTTTAAACTTAATAATAATTATTCTACAATGAATAGAATTATTTGTTTTATTTTTAAGATTGCTTCTGTGTTTTCTATTTGTATGATTGGCGTTTTTTTAACTTTTACTGAAGAGATTTGCACTATTGTTTATCATAATTTAGAGACTGTAGAATTTGTGGTACTTCTATGCCCTATTATTATTTTTATGTATTTGGATACAATTATCGATTCTATGCTAAAAGGGCTGGATCGCCAAGTTGAGGTTATGTATTGTAATATTGCTGATTTGTTTATTACAATTACTTTAATTTATTCATTTATTCCTATTTATGGTATTTATGGATATATTATAATTCTATATACTAGTGAAATTTTTAATTTCTGTGTTAGCTTGTATCAATTATATAAAGAAACTCATTTTCGTTTTGATTACGTTTTTTGTGTAATTTTACCTTTGGTTTTAATACTTATTATAAAATTTGTTTTTGATACTTTTGACTATTATTTAACTAGTAGAAAATTAATTGTAATGATTAAGATTGTTGTATTTATTGTTGTTTATTTACTGTTGATTTTATTTGCTGAATTGTTTAAATTACGCAAGTCTGATAAAGTTACCTATTGTAAGAGTAACATAAAAAAATAAATTTATAAAATAACTTTAATATATTCTAACATTAGTTTTTCCTCTTTCATCTAGTCCAACTGCTATTTGTATCACATTTACTTCCTCTTTTTCTTTAGCATTAAACTGAATATCTTGTTTTCTATATTCTTCTGGTTTTAGTCCTATTCTTGTTTTCATGTAATCTAATACTACTATAAATAATATTAATGATACTATTCCTATAATTAAACTTGCATATGGAGTTGTTGTCTGTTTTAATAGCAATGATACTGAAAATGAAGATATCATCGCACCTATGTCTTCCATTAAATTAGCAGTTGAATATATTCTTACTGAGATACTATTATTAGAAAAGCTATTCAAATATCTTTTTATTAATGTATTGTATGGTCCTTTTATAGCTTTTTGTAGTATCATCATTAATAATACAATGGTTACAGTTAAAACATAATTTATTTTTAAAATTGCCATTATACCAATCGTTATATATGCTACAGAATATCCTAGTGAAAAAAATGTAAGCACTTTATTACGTAATTTTTTATGGAAGAAATTTTGCTTAGATGTTGCTATAGTTGAAGCTAATGCAAGTACTGCCCCAATTACTCCAAAATATTTGTTTGGTATTCCAATATCTACAAATATACTACTAGCAATAGTCGAACGTATATATAATATTGCATTAAATAAACACATAAATAGTATTAGTGAATGTAATCTTCTGGATTTTAATATAAATGCATATTCTTTTTTGGATAAACTTATTTTTTTTGCTAGTACTTCTAGTAGTGGTTCTCTTTCTTGCTTTTCTTTTTTTACTTCATAATGTTCAAATTTAAAAGATATTAAAGTTGCTATTATACAAAAAATAAAGCATAAGTACATTGGAATATATGGATTTATTACGAATAAAAATCCTGTAGCTGCTGAAGAAATAGCATCAAAAATATAATAATACACAGAACCTTTACTGTCTATTTTTGAAAAATTATGGTTCTTATTTTTATCGTCTTCTATGTTTTCTTTAAGTATACAAGCTTCACATATATTCTTAATTATAAATCCTATTGCCATAAATAAATTTGCTATTATAAGATTTTTAACACTTCCTTCTAATAGTATCATAAGTAAAATGCTACTCGCAACTAATATGTTTCCTAATATAGTTGATTTTCTTTTTCCAAGGGAATTGATTACTATTGGTGCTAATGGTTGAAATATTATCTTAAAAATCGCATAAAATGCATCACCTAAAAATATATCTGATACACTTAATTCCTTTACTTGACTTAAAAATAGGAAACTTATTGTATAATAAAACAATAAGTCCCATGAAAACATTTTATATATGGGAAATATTTTTCTATTTCTTTCTTTCGCTTTTATTATTTTTTCTTCTTCTATCATTTGATTTAACCTCTTTTAGTCATAATTTTACAATATAATACTATTTTTGGCAAGTGCATTTTTATTAATTTATCTCCCACCCTAATGATGACCAAAGTTTTCTATAAAAGTCATTATCTAATATTAACTTTGATATTTGATATTTATTGTAAATTGTATTGCTTATATTTTTTACATGTGTATCTACATTAAATTCTTCATTTAATTCTCCAAATGCTTCAAATTTATTTGTTAATGCTTCATATTTTCCATATTCTGTTATAAAACTTCTATTTGAATATATAACTAATGGTTTGCTATCTGATAAAATATCTCTCCCCATTAATAATCTAGAGTCGAACTCTATTCCAAATAAGTTTAGCATTGTTGGTAGTATATCTAAACTGCTACTTATTTTTTCTACTTTTATTGGTTCTTTTATTTCACTATTCCATATTAATGCTGTTGAGTGGTGTTTTTCGAAGTTTTCATCTCTTTTATTTTCTGATAATTCATTTACTTCATCTAATGTTAGTCCATATGGATAATGGTCTCCACTGATTAATATTACAGTATTTTCTAATTTTCCAACTTCTTCTAATCTTTTTATTAATAATTCTACTGCTCTATCTAATTCAATTTGTGCTGCTAGATACCCTTTGGCTTTTTCTGAGTAATCTAAACTTTCTACATATTTCCAGTTCTTTTCTACCATTTTGTTTCCACTGTATGTATATTGTAAATGTCCACTTACAGTCATATAATATGTTAAAAATTTTTCATTTTCACCTTTTAAATAATCCTCTGTTGTTGCGTCTATCATCTCTAAATCACTATTGGGCCAATTATTAAGATTTATCCTTTTTTCTAAACCATTTCCTTTTGCTAAATATGAATTATATCCCATACCTTTTAGGTATTTGTGCCTATTATAATATGTAGCTGTGTGGTTATGATATGCTTGAGTTGAGTATCCTAATTTTTTAAATATATTGGCATATGAATATGGCATATAATTCTTTTCTACCTTTTCTAAGCTCCATATTCCTTCTTCTGGTATTAATGATGTATCTGTCATATATTCTCCATCTGCTGTACTTACTGGATATAATGGTGTGTAAAAGTTATCAAATTGAAATCCTTCTGAATATAATTTATATAATGTTGGTGTTAATTCTTCATTAATTGCTAAGTCTGTAAATGATTCTGCAACAAATACTATTAAATTTTTCCCTTCAAACATTCCTGTATATTCATTCTTTTTACTTGGCTCTTGTTTTGACATATATTCATAAATACTACTAATATTTGAATTTGTTTCATTATCTATCAAGTTGTTCCAATCAATGTCTAAAGAATTATATTCTATTTCATTATTTGCATTTTCTTGTCTTACTATGGTTTGTTCTCCTGTTACTAATGTGCTTTTCTCTTCAAATCCAACTAATAGCCTTGTTAAATCTAATCTCATAGTTGTTAAAATTCCAAATTTATTTGCAGTAATAGTAGGGGCATTTACATTATAATATAAGTTTCTGCTTGAATATATTTCATCTATATTTGTACTTATTATACATGTTAATGCTATTATCTGTGATATTAAACCTATTATTATTGTAATCAATTTTTGTTTTACTTTTTTATTTTCAAATTCGATTTTGTCTTTTTTATGTAATACCATAAAACCTATAATTGGTAATATAAATAGTATTATTATGTACCATTTGTTTAAGGCAGTTTCTAATATTGTTGTGGAAAATTGCAATATTTGTCTTGCTCCATTTGTGGCTGAATAAAATGATATTATAGCTTGATAAATATTGTAATATATAAATTGTGCTATGAAAATTCCTATAATGGTTATTATAAATATGTAACTAAGAATTATGCTTGGTTTTCTTTTGATAGTTGTTAATAAATGTAAAACAACTGTAAACATTGTACTGAATAAAATTATATATCCTAATGATTTTATTGAATTAAATATCGCTATTGAGAAAATTATTTCTTCATATATTATAAAAAATGCCCATAAGATAAAATTATTTATTTTTTTCATAATGCACCTTCCTTTTACAGTGATTAATTATCTAATAAATATTATTTTCTCTTATGTAATTATATACTCCATCATCTAGATTTTCTGGTTTTTCTCTCTTTTTTATCTGTTGTCTAATTGTTGTTGAAGAACAATCATAAAACTCTCCATTGCTTATTATTATAAATCTTTTCTTATTCTTTTTTAGAAGTTCATTATTTTCTATTATGTTTTTTGCTTTATTTGAACCTCTGTCTAATATTATGTAATTGTAATTACTTACTAGATTATTACTTTCATACCAAAATGGCAGTTTTTCTAAATTATCTGCTCCCATTATAAAAAAAGGTTCTTCTTTTGTATATTTATCTTTTAATATTTTAAATATTTCTATTGTTTTATAATTTTTGTTGTTTTTTATTTCTATATCTGATACTTCAAGATTTTTATGTCCATTACATGCTATTTTTAACATGTTGTATCTATCTACTCCCTTTGCTAGCCCTTCCTTTTGGTACAAGTCTCCCACTGGTACAAATATTATTTTGTCTAGATTACATTGATTTATTACTTTTTTTGCTAGTTCTATATGTGCTTTTGTTGGTGGATTGAAGCTTCCTCCATATAATCCTATTTTTGACATTTTTTACTCCTTTTATTAAAACATAATCTAGAAAAATAAGTGGCTAAAGTATTTTTCCATCTTTTGTTCAAATAATCCATCATTATCTGTATTAAATCTTATTACTTTTATGTTTTTTGCTTTCTTTTCTACTTCATCAGCTAATTTTAGGTATTCTCTTTGTTGAAGTATACTACTTTGAGCTTCAAATTTTTGATATTCATGTTTGTCTCTTTTTAGTCTATTTTCAAATTCTGCTTCATCTTCTAAATATAGTATTACAAGATATATGTTTGCATCAATATTATTTAACCTGTTTAATAAATTTTCATATATATCTGAAAATTTATATTTTTGATATCCTAATCTTGCATATACTTCATTTGAGAAAAAGTTTCTATCGAATATCATATTTATGTCTTTACAACTTTCTATATAATCCAATAGTTTTTCATATTTAATTTTTATTTTTTCTTTTCCTGTTTCTGTTTTATCTTTTATTCCTGATAATCTATATAAGTCTGTCGCTTCCATCTTTTCTCTTAAATAATTTGTTACTGTAGTTTTTCCTGTTCCTTGTGGTCCTTCTACTATTATAATTGTATCTTTCATATTTTTCTCCATTTTCTATTTTTTCATTTTTTCTTTAATATATGAGATTTCTTCTTCCATATCCAATCTCATAAATAATGGTTCTCCCTTTTCGATAACTTTTGTTCCATTACTTATCTTTGTTCCATTTTTTATGCTTTCCCATTCATGTAGTTCTTTTTCATTTATTCCTAATTGTCTTAATATTTCTTTTCCTGTATTATTCATTATAGGTAATATCATTATTGCTATTTTTCTTAAATTTTCACTTAGATGATACATTACAGAAGCTAGTTTTTCCTTTTCTTCATTTTTTGCAAGTACCCATGGGGCAGTTTCATCTATATATTTATTTGTCCTAGATATTATGCTCCATATATTTTCTAATGCATTACTAATATGATAACTATCCATACATTGTTCTACATTTTGTATTTCTTCTTCTGTGAACTTTTCTAGTTCATCATCAAATTCTGTTTTTGCATTTAAATTTGTTTGTATTGTTCCATTAAAATATTTATTTATCATTCCTATTGTTCTATTTAAAAGATTTCCTAAGTCATTACATAAATCAAAGTTAAATCTTTCAATAAATCCTTCTGGCGAAAATACTGCATCTTGCCCAAATGTGAATTCTCTTAATAAGAAGTATTTAAAAGCATCTAGTCCATATCTATCTATTAACATTTCTGGATAAACAACATTTCCTTTTGATTTTGACATTTTACCATCTTTCATCATTATAAATCCATGTGCATAAATTTTCTTTGGGAGTGGTAGGTCTAATGCCATTAAGAATATTGGCCAATATATTCCATGAAATCTTATAATGTCTTTTCCAACAATTTGTAAATCAGCAGGCCAGTATTTCTTTAATAATGTATCATCTTCTGATAAATATCCTAATGCTGTAATATAGTTTGTTAAAGCATCTAACCATACATATATTACATGTTTTGGGTCTTTTCTTACTTTTATTCCCCAGTCAAAAGTTGTCCTAGTTACACATAAGTCTTCAAGACCTGGCTTTAAGAAATTATTAAATAGTTCATTTTTTCTTGATTCTGGTTGTATAAAGTCAGGATTATCATTATAAAATTTTATAAGTCTTTCTGCATATTTTTTCATATTAAAGAAATATGATTCTTCTTTCATTTTCTTTACTTCACGTCCACATTCAGGGCATTTTCCATCTTTTAATTGAGTCTCTGTAAAATATGTCTCACATGGCATACAATACCATCCTTCATATTCCCCTTTATATATGTCTCCTTGTTCCATTAATCTATCAAATATTTCTTCTACTACTTTAGAGTGTCTTTCTTCTGTGGTACGTATAAAATCATCATATTTAATATCCATTTTAGCCCATAGTTTTTTTGCATCTTCTGCCATTTTATCTACATGCTCTTGTGGTGTTTTTCCTTCTTTTTTTGCTACTTCTTGAATTTTTTGCCCATGCTCATCTAGTCCTGTTAATAGCCTTGCATCATATCCTCTTAATTCTTTATATCTTTTAATTGTATCTGCAAGTGTTGTTGTATATGCTGTTCCTATATGAAATTTCCCACTTGGATAATATATTGGTGTTGTTATATAAAATTTTTTTCTTTCTTCCATTATTATATCATTCCTTCTTTCAAAATAATTTCTCTAAAATGCTGGCGACTGCTAGTCGCCCCTACTTCATTAACTCATTTTATCTTCTATAATATTTGCAATGTCTTTAGCTGCTTTGTCTATGTAGTTTTTGTCTTTTCCTTCTAACATTACTCTAAATAAAGGCTCTGTTCCTGATTTTCTTATTAATACTCTTCCTTCTCCTTCTAATTCTTTTTCTATTTTTGATATCATTTCTTGAATTTCAGGATATTTACTCATGTCAAATTCCTTTACTTTTACATTTATTAATGTTTGTGGATATATTGTTATTACATTACAAACTTCTGAAAAAGTTTTTCTAGATTCTAATAATATTTTTATAACCATTAATGATGTTACAATTCCATCTCCAGTTAAATTAAAGTCTGATAAAATGATATGTCCTGACTGTTCTCCTCCTAGATTTCCACCATTTTTTAACATTTCTTCTAGAACATATCTATCTCCAACTTTAGTTTGAACAAATTCTAAGTTATTATTCTTTGCATATTTGTTTAATCCTATATTACTCATTACTGTTGCAACAATTTTATTTTTCTGTAATTTACCGTTTTTCTTCATATAGTCTGCAATAATTGCTAAAACAACATCTCCATTTACTTCTTCACCTTTTTCATTTACAATTAAACATCTGTCTCCATCCCCATCATATGCTATTCCTAGATTTAACTTGTTTTCTAATACACATTTTTTTAATTGTTCTAGGTGTGTTGAACCACAGTTTTTATTTATGTTTATTCCATCTGGATTGTTATTTATTATTGTATATCTTATTCCTAATTCTTTAAATATTTTTTCTGCGATTTTATATGTTGCACCATTAGCAGTATCAATTCCGACTATAAAATTTTGTGTATTATATTTTTTTATATCATTTTTAAAAATATCTACTACAAAATTAAAATAGTCATCAATTAATTCTTCTCTAACACATGCTACTCCTATATCCTCATTGTCTATTTCTTTTTTTAATGCAATTCCACTGTCTATGGCTTCTTCTATTTCTTCTTCTATTTCATCAGGTATTTTTGTTCCTTTATTACTAAAAAATTTTATTCCATTATATTCAAATGTGTTATGTGATGCTGAAATTACAACACTCATATCTGCATTAGTTTTCTTTGTTATGTATGCAATTGTTGGTGTTGGTGCTACTCCTACAAGTTCTACATTTGCTCCACTACTTAAAAATCCAGCAGTCATTGCACTTTCTATTAATGTCCCTGAAATTCTTGTATCTCTTCCTATTACAATTCTTGGTTTAGTTCCTTTTTTTACATGTTTTGTTAATACATATGCTCCTGCTTTTGATATTTCATATACAAACTCTGGTGTAAGTTCTGTATTTGCAATTCTTCTTATACCATCAGTTCCAAAATATTTCATTTTTATATCCTTCCTTTCGCATAAATAAAGCTCTTCAAAGTGCAGGAAAGCATAATCCTAGCACCACATATTTTCTCTATTTTAAAATCTTACCTATCTCTAGTTTATTTCCTCTTAGGAAATCATTTATTGACATTCTCTTTGAATTTTCCCCTTGTATTTCTTTTACTATAATCACTTTATCTTTTGTGGCTATTTTTAAGCCTTTTTTATCATTTGCTTCTATAATATATCCTGGTACTTGTTTTGATACCTCTTCTGAAATTTCAATTTTCCATATTTTTATTTTTTTGCCTTCATACATAGTATATGCTCCCATAATAGGATTTAAGCCACATACTAAATTTTTTATTTTGCTTGCTTCTATGTTCCAGTCTATTTTTGACATCTCTTTGTTTAACATTGGTGCAATAGTAAAATCTTTTCCTTGTGGTATCCTTGGGGCTATTCCTTTTTCAATTTGATTTACTGTTTCTAATAATAATTTTGCTCCTATACTTGATAGCCTATTCCATAGTTCTCCAGTTGTCTCATATTCTCCTATATTTATTTCTTCTTTTAAAATTATGTCTCCTTCATCCATTTTTTCATTCATATAAATTGTGGTTACACCTGTTGTTTTGTCTCCATTTAAAATAGCCCATTGGATAGGGGCTGCTCCTCTATATTTAGGTAATATCGAACCATGAAGGTTTATACATCCATATTTTGGAATGTCTAATATTTCTTTTGGCAATATCTTTCCATATGCTACAACACATATGATATCTGGATTTAGTTTTTTTATATCATTTATAAATTCTTCATTATCTTTTACTTTTTGTGGTTGATATATATTTATATTTTTGGATATTGCAAATTCCTTTACAGGACTTCCGTGTCATTTTCATTCCTCTACCTTTTGGTCTATCTGGATTTGTTACAATACCAATGATTTCATGATTTGAATTATATAACTTTTCTAATGATTCTCTCGCAAAATCTGGTGTTCCCATAAATAGTATTCTCATTATATTACTCATTCCTTTCTATGAGCTTTTATTGTTCATTTAGTATATCATATATGAATAGATTTTGGAATAGTTATTGACGATTTTGTAAAAATATATTTGTATATGTGTCAATGATGTGAAACAAACTTTTATAAAAAAATTCGTAGTAT
>CAPZDM010000004.1 GCA_948745425.1 uncultured Clostridia bacterium | reverse complement strand
ATAACTTTGAGCCTACAGCAAGTCAAATAATAGCCATTCAGGAATCAGACTTATTTGTATATAATGGTGGAGAAATGGAAAATTGGACAGAGCAAGTTATACCTATAATGGACTTATCAAATACAAAGTTAATAAAACTAATGGATACAGTTGAATTATTTAGAGAAGAGCATGTAGATGGAGTAGAAGAAAAAGAAGAACATGAAGAATTAGCTTGGGATGAGCATATATGGACATCACCCAAAAATGCAATAAAAATGCTAGAAAGTTTAAAATTAGCATTAGAAGAAATTGATAATGAAGAAAAATCAATTTTTAAAGAAAATACTAATAATTATAAAAAACAAATAGAAAAATTAGATGAAGATATATGGAATATTGTAAATAATGCTAAAAGGAAAAGATTAGTTTTTGGAGACAGGATGCCAATTAGATATTTCCTAGAAGAATTTAAATTAAATGCCAGTGGAGCATTTAATGGTTGTAGTACAGAGACAGAGCCTAGTACAAAAACATTAACATATTTAATTAATCTGGTAAAAGAAGAGAAAATACCAGTTGTATTATATATTGAAAATGGTAACTCAAAAGTTGCAAACATTATTGCAAAAGAGACAGGAGCAAAAGCAATAAAAATGCAAACTCTGCATTCAATATCAAATGAAGATTATAAAAACGGAGAAACATATGTAACATTAATGAATAGAAACTTAGAGGTATTAAAGAATGCACTACAATAATATAATTATATAGGAATAAGCAAGTTAGAAGAAAAGGAGCTAAAAAAGTATGAAAAAAGTATCAACTATTATAATAATTTTAATAATAATAGTTATAATTGGTGTAACAGGATTTTGTATATGGATGTATAATGAAGAACAAGAAAACAAGAGAATAGATGCAGAATCAGTTACCCTAAAAGAAAATCTAACAATTGAATTTGGGAAAGAAGTAAAAGTATCAGATTTTCTAGAAAATCTTAATGGAGAATTAGTTAATGATTATAAAATAGATACAGAAAAATTAGGAGATATACAAGTATCATTTGACTTTATAAACATAAAAAATAAAAAAAGAACAGCCACATTTAATATAAAAACAATAGATGCAACAGCACCTAAAATTTTCAGTGGAGCATCATATACAGTAAAAAAGGGATATAATAAAAACTTAACAGATGTATTAATAAGTGGAGATGATATTGATGATAATCCTAAAAGAGAAATTGTAGGACAATATGATTTTAACACTGTAGGGGACTATAAACTAACATATCTTGTAACAGACTCAAGTGGTAATCAAACAAAAAAAGACTTTACGCTACATGTAATAGAAGAACCAACAACACCAGGGCAACCAACAACACCAAAAGAGCCTATTTACTTTAATGATATCTTAGACAACTACAAGAATGAAAAAACAAAAATAGGAATAGATGTATCCAAATGGCAAGGAGAGATAGACTGGGAAAAGGTTAAAAATGCAGGAGCAGAATTCGTAATAATAAGGATAGGATATCAAACAGACTATGATGGAGAAAATGTAATAGACCCATATTTTGTTGCAAATATAGAGGGAGCAAAAAGAGTAGGATTACCAGTAGGAATTTATTATTATTCATATGCAAAAAATGTAAACCAAGCAAAAGAGCAGGCAGAATGGGTAAAAGAGCAGTTAAAGAATTATGAAATAGAATTACCAATAGCATTTGACTGGGAAAGTTGGAAATCATTTAACACAGCAGGAATGAGCTTTTACACAATAAACAAAGCAGCAAATGTATTTTTAGACACACTAACAGAAGATGGATACAAAGGAATGTTATACAGCAGTAAAAACTACTTAGAAAAAATATGGAATCCAACAAAACATGACACATGGCTAGCACATTATACAAGCCAAACAAACTATCAAGGCAAATATTCAATATGGCAAATGTGTGACACTGGTAGAATAGATGGAATAAATACAAATGTAGATGTTGATATAATGTATCTTAAATAATAAAACAAAAAATGTAGAAAGGAATGAAACAAAAAATGGAAAAAAAGAAAATAGGAATAATATTTGGAGGAAACAGTCCAGAACATGAAGTATCATTAGAATCAGCATACAGTGTAATAACAAATATAAATAAAGAAAAATATGATATAACCCTAATAGGAATTACAAAAGAGGGAAACTGGTATAAATATGAAGGAGAAATAGAAAACATAAAAAATAACACATGGGAAAAAGAAGGAAAATGTACTAAAACAGTAATTTCAACTAATACAGAAGATAAAGGAATAATAGAATTAGAAAATAATAATAAATTAGTAAAACTAGATGCTATATTTCCAGTATTACATGGTTCAAATGGAGAAGATGGAACAGTACAAGGACTAATTAAACTTTCTGGAATACCATTAATAGGTTGTGATATACTATCATCTAGTCTATGTATGGACAAGCACTTATCACATAAATTAGTGGAAAATTATGGAATAAGAGTAGCAAAGAGTGTAGTTATAAACAATAAAACAAGCAAAAGCGAAATACAAGAAAAATTAAAACAATTAAAATATCCATTATTTGTAAAACCAATGAGAGCAGGCTCTTCTTTTGGAATTACAAAGGTAGAGAATGAAAATGAAATAGAAGGAGCAATAAAAGAAGCATTAGAATATGATACAGAAGTTATTATAGAAGAAAATGTAGACGGAATAGAAATAGGATGTGCTATTTTAGGAAATGATGATTTAATTGTAGGAGAAATAGACGAAATAGAATTAAGCAAAGGATTTTTCAACTATACTGAGAAATACACATTAAAAAGCTCAAAAATACATGTACCAGCAAGAATTGATAAAAAAACTTCAGATGAAGCAAAAGAAATAGCAAAAAATATATACAAAATACTAAAATGCAAAGACTTTGCAAGAGTAGACATGTTTTTAACACCAAAAGGAGAAATATACTTTAATGAAATAAACACAATACCAGGCTTCACATCACATAGTAGATATCCAAGCATGATGAAACAAATTGGACTAAACTTTGAACAATTACTAGACAAACTAATTAGCCTAGAGATATAAAGTAGGAGCATAGCATTGAAAATTTGCAAAGCAAATTTTACTGCACATGTGCCCATTAGAAAAACAATAACATAAAAGAAGGTAAGAAAATGGAAGAAGAACTCGCAAAGCAAGATAGAGCATGGATAGAAATTAATTTAGATAATTTAGAATACAATATAAATCAAATTAAAAGTATAATTTCAAATAAATGTAAGATAATGGCAATCGTAAAAGCAAATGCATATGGACATGGAATAATAGAAATATCTAAAAAGTTAAACGAAATAGGAATACAAGATTTTGCAGTAGCAACATTATCAGAAGGTATAAAATTAAGAGAAAATAACATAAAAGGAAATATATTAATACTAGGTTATACTGATTTAAAAGATGTAGAACATATAATTAATTATGATTTAATACAAACAATAGTAGATTATGAATATGCAAAAAGAATAGAGCAAATGAAATTAAGTAACAAACTAAAGGTACATATTAAAATAAATACAGGAATGAATCGTATAGGAGAAAGTTATAAAAATCTAGATAATCTAATAAAGATTTATCAAATGAAAAATATTGAAATATTAGGAACATATAGTCATTTCTGTGTAGCAGATAGTAGAAAAAATGATGATATAAAATTTACAAATGAGCAAATTAATAATTTCTTTGGCTGTATAGATAAAATAAAAAATTTAGGATATGATACTGGAAAAGTGCATATACAAGCAAGTTATGGAATATTAAACTATCCAAATTTAGACTGTGACTTTGTACGACCAGGAATTATTATGTATGGAATTTATAATGAAGATGAGCCAAAAATAAAACTTAATTTAAAACCAGTACTATCTTTAAAAGCAAAAGTAACTGATGTAAAGGAAATTTTAAAAGGTGAATCTGTTAGTTATGGAAGAACCTTTATAGCAAGAGAAAATAAAAAAATCGCAACAGTTTCTATTGGATATGCAGATGGATATCCTAGAAATTTAAGTAACAAAAATGTTAAAGTAAAGGTAAATGGAGAATATGCAGAAATAATTGGAAGGATATGTATGGATCAATTAATAATAGATGTATCAAATATAAAAGCAATTCATCAAGGAGATATAGTTACTTTAATAGGAGAAGAAGATGAAATATCAGTAGAAAGAATTGCACATGGAGCCGATACTATTACAAACGAATTACTTAGTAGACTGGGAGATAGATTAGGAAGAATAATAATATAAACATGGAGGAGATAAAATTGGAAAAGGGAGAAAACATACTAGGAACTGAGAAAATAAAGAAATTAATTATAAAATTTTCAATTCCTTGTATTATATCACTATTAGTAAACGCATTATACAATATTGTAGACCAGATATTTATTGGTTGGGGAGTGGATTATTTAGCAAATGGAGCAACAAATGTAGTATTTCCACTAACCATGATATGTTTAGCATTTTCTCTAATGATTGGAGATGGTGCATCAGCTTACTTAAGCTTAAAATTAGGAGAAAAGAAAAAAGAAGAAGCAGGAAAAGGTGTAGGAAATGCAATTACATCATCAATAATAATAGCAATTATATTCTGTATATTTACATTAATATTTTTATCACAATTATTAAATTTGTTTGGATGTACAGACGCATTAAGAAACTATGCTATTGCATATGGAAGAATAATAACGATAGGGCTACCATTTATGATGATAGGAACTACTTTAAACTCAATTATTAGAGCAGATGGAAGCCCTAAATATGCAATGACATCTATGGTATTAGGAGCAGTCATAAACATTATACTAGACCCAATTTTCATATTTGTATTTAAAATGGGAATTGAAGGTGCAGCAATTGCTACAATATTGAGTCAATTCATTACATTTGCATTAAACATCATGTACATAAAGAAATTCAAATCAATAAACTTAAACAAGGAAACTTTTAAAATCAAATTTAATGTATTAAAAAGAATATCAACTTTAGGAATAAGTAGTTTTGTAACACAAATGAGTTTTGTATTTGTTATGGCATTTGAAAACAATCTACTTGCAAAATATGGAGCAAAATCTAAATTTGGTTCAGAAATACCAATAACAGTATTAGGAATTGTTATGAAAATAAGCCAAATATTAAATAGTATAATAATTGGAATTGCAGCAGGTTCACAGCCAATATTTGGATACAATTATGGAGCAAGAAAATTTGATAGAGTGAAACAAACATTAAAATTAGTATTAGGATTAAGTGTTATAATTAGTACTATCGCATTTATATTATTCCAGACAATACCAGATAAGCTAATTTCCATATTTGGTAGTGGAGATGAACTATATATGGATTTTGCATGCTTATCTTTTAGAACTTATCTATTATTATGCATTTGTAATGGAATACAAATCCCAGCAGGAATATTCTTCCAAGCAATAGGGAAAAGTGTAAAAAGTGTAATTTTATCATTATCAAGACAAATTGCATTTTTAATACCATCAATGATAATATTAAGTAGTATGTTTGGAATTATGGGAGTTCTTTATTCAGGACCAGTAGCAGATGGAATAGCATTTGTGCTTGCAGTAATACTATTAACTTTAGAAGTAAGAAATTTAAGTAAAGAAACATCAAAAAGTACTGCATTAGAAGATGATACAAGCACAGATAACAAACTAGAAGAACATATTGTAATTACAATATCAAGAGAATATGGTTCAGGTGGAAGATATATAGGAAGATTAGTTGCAGACAAACTAGGAATTAAATTATATGATAAAAAATTAATAAAAGAGGTAGCAGAAGAAACTGGATTATCAGAACAATATATAGAAGATAATGAGCAAAAAAGAGAAGTATTAGAAAATTTAAACAGTGGTTACTACTTTGGATTAAACTATTCAGATGAATTATTTATAAAAGAATCAGAAGTGATAAAGAAAATTGCAGAGAAGGAATCATGTGTTATTATAGGAAGATGTGCAGATTTTATATTAAAAGACAGAAAAGATGTAGTAAATGTATTTATATATAGCGATATGGAAGATAAAATAAAAAGAGTTACAGAGATTTATGGAATTGAAAATGCGAAAAAAGAGATAAACAAAATAAATAAACTAAGGGCAAATCACTATAAACATTATACAGAAAAAGAATGGAGTAATAGTGAAAACTATGATATTTCAGTAAATAGTGGGGCATTAGGAGTAGAAAAATCAGCAGATATGATATGTGAAATAGTAAAAGAGAAAGAAAAGGAAATTTCAAATAAACTACTAACTTAAAATGATAAATAATAATTAGACTGACTACCCAGTCTAATTTAATTTTTATATTCTTATGATATAAATATAAATAGAAAGTTTGAGGTTAATATGGAAAATAAAAAATCATTTAAAGCCACAGAATTTAAAAATATAAAGGAAATAATTTATGCATCAGCAGAGAAATACAATGACAAAACAGCATTTGTAATAAAACATCAAGAAAACAAAAAAGTAGAATATGAAAATATTTCATATAAGAGATTATTAGAGGATATTAATAAACTTGGAACTATTTTATATGAAAAAGGATTTAAAGGAAAAAGGGTAGCTGTAATTGGAAAAAACAGATATGAATGGGCATTAGCACATCTATCAAACTTACTTGGAGGTAATGTTTCAGTACCTTTAGATAAAGATTTACAATATGATGAATTAGAAAACTCATTAATTAGAAGTAAAGCAGAATGCATAATTTTTGATGAAAAGCTGACTGAAAAAATGCAAGAAATAAAAGAGAAAAATAAAACTCAACTAAAAGAATACATATGCATGGGAGAAATAGAAGGTTTTGAATCTATAAAAGAACTTATAAATAAAGGCAAAGAACTACTAGAAGAAGGAAAAAATGATTATTTAACAGCACAAATAGATGAAAATGCAATGAATATATTATTGTTTACATCAGGAACAACATCTAAATCAAAAGCAGTAATGATATCTCAAAGAAATATAGCTTCTAATATATATGCAATGCAATGTGTAGAAGACATAAGAGAAACAGATACAAATATTGCATTTTTACCATTTCACCATATATTTGGTTCAACAGGTATGGTAGTTATGCTATCTTTAGGAGTAAAAACTGTATTTCCAGATGGATTAAGATATATTAAGCAAAACTTAAATGAATATAAAGTAACATTATTTGTTGGAGTTCCTTTATTAGTAGAAGCAATATATAAAACTATAATGAAAGAAATCGAAAAACAAGGTAAAACAAAACTAATAAAAATCGCTATGAATATAAGTAACTTCTTACTAAAGTTTCATATAGACATAAGAAGAAAATTGTTTAAACAAGTAATAGATGCCTTAGGAGGAGAATTAAGATTTGTAATATCTGGAGGAGCGCCAGCAGACCCTGAAATATCAAAAGGATTTAATAATTTAGGTATAAAGACAGTACAAGGATATGGTTTAACAGAAACATCTCCAGTAATAGCAGCAGAAGATGATAAATATATGAGAAATGGCTCAGTAGGAAGACCAATGATTAATGATACTATTGAAATTGTAAATAAAGATGAAAATGGCATAGGAGAAATAAGAGTGAAAGGGCCTAATGTCATGTTAGGATATTATGAAATGCCAGAAGAAACAGAAAACGTGTTAAAAGATGGATGGTTTTATACAGGAGATTTAGGATATATAGATAAAGATGGTTTTCTATTTATAACAGGTAGAAATAAAAATATGATAGTTCTTAAAAATGGTAAAAAAGTCTTTCCAGAGGAACTTGAAACATTAGTAAATAGAATAGAACTAGTTGAAGAATGTTTTGTTTTTGGATTACCAGATGAAAATGATAAAAATGATGTAAAATTGTCAGTAAAAATTGTATATAGTAAAGAGGTTGTAGAGGAAAAGTATAAAGATAAATCAGAAGATGAATTGTTTAAAATCATTTGGGATGAGATTAAAAAATTAAATACTACTTTTCCAAGATATAAACATATTCAAAATATGATTTTAAGTAGTGAAGAATTAATTAAAACTACCACTAAAAAAATAAAAAGACAAAAAGAAATGAAGAGAATTGTAGGGGCATCGTTTGCGGGAATACCCGAGACTCGTGACACCACTGTGCCCGTTGGAGGGAATGATATTACAAATGGATAAGCAAATATACGACCATTTAGAAATAACAGATTTAAAAGACATGTTAAATAAAACTAGAAAACTATATGGAGAAAAACCAGCATATAAAATAAAAGTAGAAAATGGAAAATATGAAATCTTAACACATAATGAAATAAGAGAAATGATTGATGCTCTAGGAACTTCTCTAATAAATTTGGGATTAAAAGGAAAAAGAATAGCAGTAATAGGAGAAAATAGATATGAATGGGAAATTGCATACTTATCAATAGTTTGTGGAACTGGTATAGTAGTTCCATTAGATAAGTCATTACCAGAAAATGAATTAAAAGAATTAATAGAAAGATCAGAAATAGAAGCAATTTTTTATTCAAAAAAATATGAAGAAAGCATAAAAAAGATAAGATATAGTCATAAAAATAAACTTAAGCATCTAATAGCAATGGATTTAGATGCACATTCAGAAGGAATTTATTCACAAAAAGAACTTATTGAAACAGGCAAAAAGCTTATAGAAAAAGGAAACAGAGAATTTCTTAATACAGAAATAAATGCAGAAGAAATGAGTATAATGCTATTTACATCAGGAACAACATCAAAATCAAAAGTAGTAGCATTATCTCATAAAAATATATGTTCAAATTTAATGGATATTGGAAGCATTATAGATGTTACATCAGAAGATGTATTACTTTCAATATTACCAATACATCATGTATTTGAATGTACAGTAGGATTTTTATTTTCATTATATAAAGGAGCACAAACAGTATTTTGTGATGGATTAAGACATGTAGTAGAAAACTTAAAAGAATATAGGGTAACAGTAATGGCATGTGTTCCAGCAATATATGAAAGAATTTTTATGAATATTAGAAAGCAACTAGAAAGAAAAGGAAAATTAGAAGAAATATTAGAAAACGAAGAAAAACATAAAAATGATTCTATGGAAAAAAGAAAAGAAATATTTAAAGATATACATGATATGATTGGTGGAAAAGTTAAATTATTCATAAGTGGAGCAGCAGCCTTAGACCCTAAAATAGAAGAAAAATATAGATTACTCGGAATAAATATAGTACAAGGATATGGTTTAACAGAAACTTCTCCAGTTGTAGCAATAGGAACAAATAAATACCATAAAATAGGTTCAATAGGAAAAACAGTACCAAGTGTTGAGGCAAAAATAGTAAATGCAAATGATGAAGGAATAGGAGAACTTGTTGTAAAAGGACCAAACATAATGTTAGGATATTTTAATGATAAAAAAGCAACAAAAGAAGCTGTAAAAGATGAATGGTTTTATACGGGTGACTTAGCTAGAATAGATGAAGAAGATTATATATACATTTGTGGAAGAAAGAAAAGTGTAATAGTACTAAAAAATGGTAAAAATATATTCCCAGAGGAAATGGAAAATCTAGTAAACAAAATAGAGGGTGTAGAAGAATCATTTGTATTTGGTAAAAAGCAATCAGAAGATGAAAATGATATAAAAATAAATGTAAAAATAGTATTTAATAGAGAAATAATAAAAGATGTTTACAAAGTAGAAACAGATGAAAAAATACATGATGTTTTAGCAAGTAAAATAAAAGAAATAAATAAAACAATGCCAAAATACAAAGCAATAAAAGGAATAATACTAACAGAAGAACCACTAATAAAAACAACAACAAATAAAATAAAAAGGCAGGACAATTTAGATGCAATTGAAAAAATTAAAAACTAATTTTTTAGGAAGAAACATTATTTATTATAAAGAAATAGACTCAACTCAAAGTGAAATTTGGAGATTGATACAAAATAAAACTACACTAAATGGAACATTAGTAATATCAGAAATACAAACAAAAGGAAAAGGGACTCATGGAAGAATATGGCATACAGACGAAAAAGGAAATATAGCATTTTCCTTCTTCATACAAATGGATTGCAATATAAAAAAATTAGAGGGAATAACAATAGAAATAGCAAAAATAATAAATGAAATTATAGAAGAACAATATAATATAAAATTAGAAATAAAAGAACCAAATGACATTATATATAGGAACAAAAAGATTGGTGGGATTTTAACAGAAACAAAAATAATTTCAGAAAATGTAAAATATCTAGTAGTTGGAATTGGAATAAACACTAAAAAACAAAACTTTAGTAAAGACATAGAAAATGTAGCTACATCAATAAGAAAGGAATTTAGCATCGATATAGATACAGAAGAATTCATCACAGAATTCTGTAACAGATTTGAAAAACATTTAATAAATAAGCAATGTTTTAAAATATAACTGATAGTGTAAATGTATGGGCACATTGCATGTGCCATTGAATATAAAATATCTAAAAGGAGTGAAAAAAATGAAAATCGGATTTTTATTCCCAGGTCAAGGTTCTCAAAATATAGGAATGGGAAAAGACATATATGAAGAATATGAAGCAGTAAAAAAAATATACAACAAAGTGCAAGAACTGACAGGCATAGATATAGCCCAAATATCATTTGAAGGACCAGAAGAAAAACTAAATGAAACAAAATACACACAACTTGCAATATTAACAATGAGTTTAGCAATTTTAGAAATATTAAAAAGCAATAATATAGTAGCAGAAATGTCAGCAGGACTAAGTCTTGGAGAATATACAGCAATAATAAACTCTGGAGCAATATCATTTGAAGAAGGAGTAAAACTTGTACAAAAAAGAGGAGAATACATGCAAAACCTTTTACCAAAAGGAAATTGGCAAATGTCAGCAATAATGGGGCTAACAGATGAACAAGTAGAAGAGGTATGTAAAAAAGTAAAATCAGGATTTGTAGTACCAGCAAATTATAACTGTGTAGGGCAAATTGCAATATCAGGAGAAAAAGAAGGAATAGAAGAAGCAGGAAACATTGCAAAAGAAATGGGAGCAAAAAAAGTAATCTCATTAAAAACAGCAGGACCATTCCACACCGAAAAATTAATAGAAAGTTCAAAAGCATTAAGAAAAGAACTAGAAAAAATAACAATAAACGATTTTAAAACAAAAGTAATAAAAAACATAGATGGAGAAATATATAAAAACACAGATGATGTAAAAGACATTCTAGCAAAACATATAATAAATCCAGTAAGATTTTCAAAAACGATACAAAACATGTTAGAAAATGGAATAGACACATTCATAGAAATAGGACCAGGTAAAGCACTATCAGGCTTTGTAAAAAGAACACCAACAGACAAAGAAATAAAAATTTTGAATGTAAACAATATAGAGAATTTAAAAACTACGATAAACATAATTAATGAATGTAGGGGCACCGTTTGAGGAAATACCCTAGACTCGTGACACCACTGTGCCCATAAAATATATAGAAAGGACGAAAATACCATGAACAAAACCGCATTAATCACAGGAGCTACAAGAGGAATAGGAAAACAAATAGCCTTAACACTAGCACAAAATGGCTATGATATAGCAATAAATTATAGAACAGAAAACGAAGCATTAAAAGAAACAAAAAAGGAAATAGAAGAAAAAGGAGTAAAATGCTTAACAGTACAAGGAGATGTATCAAATTTTGAAGACTGTGAAAGATTTGTAAAAGAAATAATAGAAGAATATGGAAAAATAGATGTACTAGTAAACAACGCAGGAATTACAAAAGACACATTATTAATGAGAATGAGAAAAGAAGACTTTGAAGATGTAATAGATACTAACTTAGTAGGAACCTTTAATGTAACTAAAAATGTAATTAGTCATATGATGAAAGCACGTTCAGGAAGAATAATAAACATATCATCTGTTGTGGGAGTATCAGGAAATGCTGGTCAAACAAACTATTCAGCCTCAAAAGCAGGAATAATAGGATTTACGAAAAGTCTAGCAAAAGAGGTAGCTTCAAGAGGAATATTAGTAAATGCAGTAGCACCAGGATTTATAGAAACAGATATGACAGATGTATTAAAAGAAGATATAAAAGAAGAAATTGCAAAATCTATTCCATTAAAAAGAATAGGAACAATGAAAGATGTTGCAAATATCGTAAAATTTTTAGCAGGAGAAGACAGTACATATATTACAGGGCAAGTTATTAATGTGGATGGTGGAATGCTAATGTAACCAAAAGAAGCCATTGTTTCTTATATCACAAAAAACAACGACTTCATATGGCTATGAATAGGCTTAGTGTTTTTCAAACAGTACAGAACTTACAGATTGAGTTAAAACAGACTTATCACAAATTTTAAAATGATACTTTTTAAGTTCTAAATCTGCAAGTACTGATTTTGAAATATCCAATATTATTTTAGAATTTGAAAATGTGCTAGTAATTATTAAGTGAGAAGGAAAATCCCCTTCCTCAATAATTTTAGCCATTATTTGTGAAACAATACTGACTTTTAATTCTGAATGTTGAACATTATCCATTTCATAATGCTTCCGTAGATTCCAAGCTTGGTTAGCAAAGTTCTTGAAATCAGAATCTTTCATGCTAAGTTACCTCCTTGTGGTTTTTGATATTAATATATAATAACATAAATTAAAGATAAATTCAATAGAAAGGAAAATAAAAATGGAAAAAAGAGTTGTAATTACAGGACTTGGAGCAATAACTCCAATAGGAAAAGATGCTAATGAAACATGGAAAGGAATAGAAAACAAAAAATGTGGTATCGATAAAATTACCTTATTTGATACTGAGAATTTTAAAACAAAACTAGCAGGAGAAGTAAAAGAATATGATGCTTTAGAATACTTTGAACCAAAACAAGCAAAAAGATTTGATAAATCATCACAATTTGCAGTAATAGCAGCAAGAGAAGCAGTAAAAAACAGTGGTATCACACAAGAAAATACAAATTATGAAAGAGTAGGAGTTTTCGTAAGTTCAGGAATAGCAGGGCTAAAAACAATACAAGAACAGTGCGAAATAAACTATGTAAAAGGAAATAACAGAGTATCACCAATGTTTATCCCAATGGCAATAGCAAATATGCCAGCAGGAAATATTGCAATAGAATTTGGTTTTAAAGGAGAATCAATATCAATAGTAACAGCATGTGCATCATCTACACATGCAATAGGAGAAGCATATAAAACCATAAAACAAGGATATGAAGATGTAATAATAGCAGGAGGAACAGAAAGCTCAATATGTCCTATTGGAATAGCAGGGTTTGAAAATATGAAAGCATTATGTACATCAGAAGATATAAATAGAGCAAGTATCCCATTTGATAAAGAAAGAAGTGGATTTGTAATGGGAGAAGGAGCAGGAATAGTAGTGCTGGAAGAATTAGAACATGCCAAAAAAAGAGGAGCAAAAATATATGCAGAACTTATAGGATTTGGAAGTACAACAGATGCATATCATATAACATCGCCTAACCCAAATGGAGAAGGTGGAGCAAAAGCAATGATAAGAGCGATAGAAGATGCTGGGATTAAACCAAAAGATATCGATTACATAAATGCACATGGAACATCAACACATTTAAATGATTCCACAGAAACACTAGCAATAAAAACAGCATTAGGGGAAGCAAGTAAAAAAGTGATGGTAAGCTCAACAAAAGGAAATATAGGACATTTATTAGGAGCAGCAGGAGGAGTCGAAGCAGTAATTTGTGTAAAAGCAATAGAAAATGGAATAGTACCACCAACAATAAACTATAAAGAAAAAGATGAAGAATGTGATTTAGACATAGTACCAAATGAGCCAAGAAAAGAAAAATTAAATATTGTAATGTCAAATTCTTTAGGGTTTGGTGGGCATAATGCCAGTATCATTATAAAGAATTATGAAGAATAAAACATAAATTGAAATATGTGTGGTAATTATATTAATTTTTACATCGAACTCAAAAGGCCCCGTAATGTGCGAAAGAAATAGATAATGCTAAAAATATATTACATTACTTTGCAGGTAATCCGTAAGCAGCAGGCTGTTTGAGCTTCGCTTACAAAATTAATATAATTACCACAATAAACACGACATTATAATAGAAAGGAAAGATAAAAATGGAATATGAAAAAATAAAACAATTAATGGAAGACATGGGAAATTCTAAATTAACAGATATAGATATAGAATTCCCAGATGGAACAAAAATCAGTATGAAAAAACAAAACGAACCCAATGATATATCTTTAAATGAAAATTTTATAGAACAAAATACACTAATTGAAAATACAACAAAAATAGAAACAAAACAAGATGAAGGAAACATAGTAAAATCTCCAATGGTTGGAACTTTTTACATAAAACCATCTCCAACCTCTGATCCTTATGTACAAATAGGAAAAGAAGTAAGAAAAGGAGAAACTCTATGTATAATAGAAGCTATGAAATTAATGAATGAAATAGAATCAGAATTCTCTGGAAAAATAACAGAAATTTTAGTAAAAGACGGAGATACAGTTGAATATGGTACACCATTGTTTATTATAAAATAAGCTTGAAGAATTACAATTATTTCCCAACATATAATTGTGATTATGAAAAAATATAGGAAAAATGTAGGGGCGCCCTTTGGGCGTCCGACTATCGGAGAAATTGCTAAAATAATTAAAATTATAATAAGGAGAAACCCATGTTAAATAAAGAAGAAATAAAAAAAATAATCCCACAAAGAGAACCATTTTTAATGATAGACGAAATAGAAGAATACAAACCAGGAGAAAGTGCTATTGGCTATAAAAATGTAGACGAAAGCGAATGGTATTTTAAAGGACACTTTCCAGGAAATCCAATAATGCCAGGAGTATTAATAGCAGAAAGTCTAGCACAAACTGGGGCAATAGCAATTTTATCAATGGAAGAAAACAAAGGAAAAAATGCCTTATTTGGAGGAATTGATAAAATGAAATTCAAAAAAATGGTAACACCAGGAGATAGAATAAAACTAGAAGTAAAAATAATAAAGAGAAAAGGGCCAATAGGTGTAGGAGAAGCCATTGCAACAGTAGAGGATAAGATTGTAGCAAAGGGTGAATTGACTTTCGCATTAATACAATAAAATTTAGAAATGTAGAGAAAATGTAGGGGCGCTCTTTGGGCGCCCACCATTTAGAGGAATAATCAAAAATCTAATTTCTAACATCTAATACAAAAAGGAGATGAAAAACAAAAATGAACAAAATATTAATTGCAAATAGGGGAGAAATTGCAGTACGAATAATCAGAGCATGTAAAGAAATGAATATAAAAACAGTTGCAGTATATTCAGAAGCAGATAAAAATGCTCTGCATACTCGTCTAGCAGATGAAGCAATATGTATAGGACCAGCAGAACCACAAAAAAGTTATTTAAACATTAAAAACATAATAGAAGCAGCATATATAACAGGGGCAGATAGCATTCATCCAGGATTTGGCTTTTTATCCGAAAATGCTCAATTTGCAAAAATATGTGAAGAATCCAATATAAAATTTATAGGACCTAGTTCAAAAGTTATAGATTTACTAGGAAACAAATCAAACAGTAAAGAACTAATGAAAGAAGCTGGAGTCCCAGTCATACCAGGTTCAGACGGCAGTGTAAAAGGATTAAAAGATGCAGTAGTAATAGCAGAAAAAATAGGTTATCCAGTTATGCTAAAAGCAGCAGCAGGGGGTGGAGGAAAAGGAATAAGAATAGCAAATAATAAAGATGAACTAGAAACAAATTATAATATTGTAAAACAAGAAGCAAAAATTTCCTTTAATGATGATGAAATCTATATAGAAAAATTCATAAAAAACCCTAGGCATGTGGAAATTCAAATATTAGCAGATGAACACGGAAATGTAGTTCATTTAGGAGAAAGAGACTGTACAATACAAAGAAAACACCAAAAACTAATTGAAGAAACTCCATCAATAGTAGTAGATGAAAAATTAAGAAACAAAATGGGAAATGCAGCAGTAAAAGCAGCCAAAATTGCAGGATATACAAGTTGTGGAACAGTAGAGTTTTTAGTAGATAGTGATAAAAATTTCTATTTTATGGAAATGAATACTAGAATTCAAGTTGAACATCCAATAACAGAAATGAGAACAGGAATAGACATAGTAAAAGAGCAAATAAGGATAGTAGCAGGAGAAGAACTAAAATTTAAACAAAAAGAAATAGAATTTAGGGGACATTCAATAGAATGTAGAATAAATGCAGAAAATCCAAATAAAAATTTTATGCCAAGTCCAGGTCAAATAAAAGAAATAAACTTACCAGGAGGAAATGGAATAAGAGTAGATACAGCTATATATAATGGTTATATAATTCCACCTAATTATGATTCAATGATTGCCAAAATTATAGTATTTGGAAATACAAGAAATGAAGCGATAGCAAAAATGAAAAGAGCGTTAGAGGAACTAGTTATAGATGGTGTAGATACTAATAGAGATTTCCTTTTTAGTATTATAAGAAATCCAAATTTTATTAGGGGAAGATATGATACCTCCTTCATAGAGGTAGAGGAATTTGAAAGATAATCGTATTTGGCGTTGTTATTCTACGAAAGAAAATCCTCAACGTGCATGAGCACGCCTTCGGTATTTCTTTCTTGAATGCCTAGCCAAATAGCGATTCTTTTTCAAATTAAATATTTATAATAAAATTTAGAAATGTAGGGGCACATTGCATGAGCCCACTGATAGATAAAAGGAGGTAAATAAACAACACAATGATAGTAGATAAAATAAAGAAAAGAGAGACCACTGCTAAAAATAAAAAAGCCAACATAGATATACCAATAGGTAAATGGATTAAATGTGATAATTGCAAAGAAATTATATATAAAGAAACAGTCAGAAATAATTTAAACATATGTCCTAATTGTGGTCATTACTTTAGAATGCACATAGGAAAAAGAATAGAACTAATAATAGATGAAGGAACCTATGAAAGATTTGATTTAAGTATTGAAACAACTAATCCATTAGAATTAGAAGATTATACTAAAAAACTAAAAAGCTTAAGGGAAAAGACAGGACTAGAAGAAGCAGTAAGTTGTGGAACAGGAAACATTAATGGAGAAAAAGTTGTAATATGTATAATGGATAGTGGATTTTTAATGGGAAGTATGGGAGTTGTAGTGGGAGAAAAGATAACATACAGTATAGAACAAGCAGTGAAACAAAAATTACCACTTATTATATTTTCTGTATCAGGTGGAGCCAGAATGCAAGAAGGTATAATTTCCTTAATGCAAATGGCAAAAACGACAGCAGCACTTACTAAACTAGATGAAGCAGGACTATTATATATATCAGTTTTAACAGATCCAACCTACGGAGGAGTTACAGCATCATTCGCAAGTCTTGGAGATATTATTTTAGCAGAACCAAAAGCTATGATAGGTTTTGCAGGACAAAGAGTTATAGAACAAACAATAGGAGAATCATTACCAGAAGGTTTTCAAACAGCTGAATTTTTATTAGAACATGGATTTATAGATAAGATAGTAGAAAGACAAGACTTGAAAGATACTCTTTATAGACTAATTAAATTTCACAAAGGAGGCGAGAGTAATGGCAAATAATAAGATAACTGCATGGGAAAGAGTAGAAATAGCAAGAAATCCTAAAAGAAAAACTGCACTAGACTATATAGAAAATATTTTTGATGAATTTATAGAATTACATGGAGACAGAAATTTTAAAGATGATAAAGCAATTGTTTGTGGATTAGGAAGGATAGGAGACAGAAATTTTACAATAATTGCTGAACAGAAAGGAAGAACAACAAAAGAAAATATTGAAAGAAACTTTGGAATGCCAAATCCTGAAAGTTATAGAAAGGCAATTAGATTTATGAAGCAAGCAGAAAAATTTAAAAGACCAGTAATAACCTTCATAGATACAAAAGGAGCATATCCAGGAATTGGAGCAGAAGAAAGAGGCCAAGGTGAAGCAATAGCAAAATCAATGTTTGAGATGGCAAAATTGAAAGTGCCAATCATAGCAATAGTTATAGGAGAAGGTTCAAGTGGTGGAGCATTAGCAATAGGTGTTGCAAATAAAGTCATTATGTTAGAAAATGCAATTTATTCTATTCTTTCTCCAGAAGGATATAGTAGTATCTTATGGAAAGATTCATCAAGATATAAAGAAGCAGCAGAAAAAATGAAATTAACTGCAAAAGATTTATATGATTTAAAAGTAATAGATAAAATCATTAAAGAGCCAAAAGAAGATAATGAGGAAAACTTTAAGAAAATAGCAAGCAATTTGAAAAAAGAAATAAATTCTACTATAATAGAAATGAATAAATTAAGTACAGAAGATATTGTACAAAACAGATATGAGAAATTTAGAAATATAGGCGAATTTATAAGATTATAGGAGGAATAGAAATGTTATTAAAAGACAAAAAAATATTAATTATGGGAATAAGAAACAAATGGAGCATAGCATATGGAATTGCAAAATCTGCATATGAAAATGGAGCAAAATTAATATTTACATATATGGGAGAAGAAAACAGAGATAAAATAGAAGAATTAATAGAAGAATTTGAAGGAAGCAAGTCATATGTATTAGATGGAGCATCAGAAGATGAAATAGTAAAAGAAGTATTTACTAAAATAAAAGAAGAAAATGGAAAAGTAGATGGAATAGTCCATGCAATTGCACATGCAAATACAGAAGATCTACATAATGATTTTATATATACAAGTAAAGAAGGATATTCCCATGCAGTTGATGTAAGTGCATATTCATTTGTACTTGTATCAAGAATAGCAAAAGAAATAGATATGTTAAATGAAAATGCAAACCTAATAACATTAACATATCATGGTTCTACAAAAGTATTAGAAGGATATAATGTAATGGGAGTTGCAAAAGCAGCACTAGAAGCAAGTGTTAGATATTTAGCAGAAAACTTAGGAAAAGAAGGAATAAGAGTAAATGCTATTTCGGCAGGTCCTATTAAAACACTATCAGCAAAAGGAATAAAAGACTTCTCAACAATTTTAACAGTAGTAGAAGAAAAAGCACCATTACATAGAAATGTAACAACGATACAAGTTGGAAATGTTGCAACATTCTTATTAAGTGATATGTCAGAAGCTATCACAGGGCAAGTTATTTATGCAGACAGTGGGTATAGTATTATGGGGGTCTAACAAATTTAAAATAAATTATGTAGGGGCACCCTTTAGGTGTCCGTTAATAGAATACTAAAACTGAATGAAAGGTAGATAATATATTATTAAGGAAGGAAAATAAAATGAATAAAGAAGAGATTTTTGAGAAATTAAAAAAAATAATAGTTGACCAGTTAGGAGTAAATGAAGAAAATGTAAAAGAAGAGGCAACATTTGTAGACGACTTATCAGCAGACTCTTTAGACATTGTAGAATTAGTAATGAATATAGAAGAAGAATTTGAAATGGAAATTCCAGATGGTGATGCAGATAAAATTGTAACAGTAGGGGATGTAGTAGAGTACATAAAAGAGCATAAATAATAAAAAACACTTTAAACCTGATATGGCATTAGAGAGGGATGATAGAAAAAATGAGAAAAATATATATTGTACTTACACATACAGGTACAATTTTATCACAGATTATAAAAAGATATACTAAAGATGAATTTTCACATGTATCAATTTCATTAGATGAGAACCTAAAGGAAATGTATAGTTTTGGAAGGTTAAATCCGTATAATGCCTTTTGGGCTGGATTTGTGCATGAATACATAGATAAGGGTACATTTAAAAGGTTTTACAAAACGAGAACGAAAATATATTCTTTAGAAATTACAGAAGCACAATATAATGATGTAAAAAGTATTATAAATCAAATTCAAGAAAATAAAGAAGAATATAAATTTAATATGTTAGGACTATTAGCAGTAGGATTTCATAAAAAAATAAAAAAGGAACATTCCTTTTATTGTGCTGAATTTATTAAATATGTAATGGAAAATGCTGGAATAAAAACAGAGCTACCAGAAATAGTAAGACCAGAAAATTTTAAAAATATAGAAGGACTTGAAGAAATTTATAGTGGACTTTTAAGAAAATATAAAGCACCAAAAATAGATGTAACAAGACTATTAAGAAATATATGTATGCAAAAAAAAGAAGGGATAATATGAGTAGAAAAAGTAAAGTAAAAATATTCAAAATAATATTAACATTAATAGTCGTAGCAATACTAGTAGGAGTTATAGTATATTTGTTTCCAGTAATGAAAAATTTATCTACAAAAGAAGGACAAGTAGCTTTTAAGGAAAAAGTAGAGGATTCTGGTATATTAGGATTATTATCTTTATTTGGGCTTCAAGTAGCACAAATATTTCTAATAATAATACCAGGAGAACCAATAGAAATATTAGCAGGAATGTGCTATGGTGGACTATGGGGAACAGTATTTATTATGATATCAGCCTGTATCATATCAACAGTAATATTTTTCTTAGTTAGAAAACTTGGCAAAAAATTTGTATGTGATTTTTGCGATGAAGAAAAAATAGAGAAAATACAAAATAATAAATTATTTCAAAATCCAAAAAAAGTTGAAATTATATTATTTATATTATTTTTATTACCAGGAACTCCAAAAGATTTACTAGTATATGTATCAGGCTTATTACCAATAAAACCAAGTAGATTTATTTTAATTTCGACATTTGCTAGATTTCCATCAGTCATAACTTCAACACTTGCAGGAGAAAACCTTGCCCTTGGAGATTGGAAAACGAGTATTATATTGTATATAGCAATAGTAATATTAGTAGCTTTAATCATTTTTATAATAAGTAGATTTGATAAAGAAAAAATCACAAGAGATGCAATAAATGGAATAAAATAATAGAAGTTAAAAGCTCGATATGATATAATGCAAAAGAGTTTATAATAAGAAAGGAAGTACAATAAAGATGAGTTATATTAATGAGAATTTTCTAGAGTTACAAGAAAGTTATTTATTTTCAACAGTTGCAAAAAAGGTAAATGAATATAGTGCAAAAAATCCTGATAAGAAAATCATAAAATTAGGAATTGGGGATGTAACAAAACCAATAGTTCCAGAGGTAATTAAAGCAATGCATAAAGCAGTAGATGAAATGGGAACTAAAGAAGGCTTCAGAGGTTATGGTCCTGAACAAGGATATGAATTTTTAAGAAAAGCAATAGTCGAAAATGATTATAAAGACTTAGGAATTGAAATAGATGAAATTTTTGTATCAGATGGTGCAAAATGTGATTGTGGAAATATAGTAGATATATTTGATGAAAACAATAAAGTTGCAATTACAGACCCTGTATATCCAGTATATCTAGACACAAATGTAATGTCAGGAAGAAGTGGAAAATACAAAAAGGAATTAGACATGTATAAGAATATTGTATATATTCCAGTTACAACTGAAAATAATTTTATACCAGAGCTACCAAAAGAAAAAGTAGATATGATATACTTATGTTTTCCAAATAATCCAACAGGAACAACACTAACTAAACAACAATTAAAAATATGGGTAGATTATGCAATTAAAAATAAATCTATAATATTATTTGATTCAGCATATGAAGCATTTATAACAGAAGATAATGTACCACACTCTATATATGAAATTGAAGGAGCAAAAAAAGTAGCAATAGAATTTAGAAGCTTTTCAAAAACAGCAGGATTTACAGGAATAAGATGTGCATACACAGTTGTACCAAAAGAATTAAAATTATATACAAGAAGTGGAGAAGAAGTTAGTGCTAATAAATTATGGAATAGAAGACAATGTACAAAATTTAATGGAGTTCCATATATAACACAAAAAGCAGCAGAGGCTATATATACAGAAGAAGGAAAAAAGCAAATAAAAGAAAATATTAAATATTATTTAGAAAATGCTAAAATAATAAAACAAGGATTAGAAAAGGCAGGTTTTACTGTTTATGGAGGAGTAAATTCTCCATATATATGGTTAAAAGTTCCAGATGGTCTTACATCATGGCAATTTTTTGATAAACTATTAGAAGAAGTAAATGTAGTAGGAACACCAGGAAGTGGATTTGGACCACATGGAGAAGGATACTTTAGGCTAACAGCATTTGGAACAAAAGAAAATACAGAAGAAGCAGTAAAAAGAATAATAGATTTGTAAAGAAAAATATGTTATAATAAAACTAATAGTAAAAGATTAATAAAAGGAGGTATATACAATGCAAAAAACATTCAAACTATCACAATTAATAATTGACAATGAGGATCCCAATTATATAGATGAAGAAAGACTTAAAGCAGACAAAGATAAGAAAATAAAGGAAATTAAAAATGGAGATAAAGTAATAAGACATTTGACATGGATAGATAATTCAAAGGACATAAAGAGTGTTACTACACCAGATGGTAGAGAATTAACTCCAGAAGAACTTTTTGATTTTGTAATAGGAAATAATATAACAGATTTAGCAAAATCTGAAAATAAAAGTGAGAATAAAGCAGATATAGCTATAGTCTTAGGAAATATTGGGTTACCAACTACTAGAGAAAGGGCAATAAAAGCCTTTGAATTATATAAATTAGGGCTTGTCAAAAAAATAATATTTACAGGAGGTATAGGTAAAGATAGGGATAAAAAAGATATTATGCATCCTGAATCACTAGAGGATTATATGAGCAATGAATTAATAGAGAGGCAAGAATGGAATGAACGTACAGAAGCAGATTGGGGAGCAGAAACACTTGTTAAAGAACAATTTGAAGAAAATTATCAAGAACATACAAAAAAGTTAACAGACAAATTTTTAGAAAATGTAGGAATAAATCTAGAAGATATTTTGATAGAAGCAATGTCAACAACTACACAGGAAAATGCAGAATTTTGTAAAAATATTTTTGATTCAGAAGAAATAGAAACAGGTTCACAAATTAAAACAGCAATACTTGTAACAACATGTACACATGGTAATAGAGCAACAAGACAGTTTAAAAAAGTATTTGGAGATAAAATTAAATTAACATGGTGCCCTTCTACATTAGATTTAGAACAATATGACAGTCTAAAAGCTATTTTAAATGCTCCAAAATTTGATGAAATAGCATTTAGGCATGAATTAAAAAGAATATATTGTACTGAACCAAAATTAACACAAATGCTTAGAGAAGAAATTGGACATAATAGAAATGTTTTCATTAGAGATGAAATTGATGAGCCAGAGATAACAACTGTAGATAGAGATATGAGTAGATAAAGTAAATAATTAAAAATATAAATTGATTCCTTAGGAGTATAGTAAATAATCTTGCTCCTAAGGAAATTTTTACACAAAAATATTGTAAAATCTAGCCATTGACTAAATCTATCAAAATATGATAAAATACAGATAACATGATATTAGAAATAAGAAGGAAAGAATCAAAATGAAAGTATTATTAATAAATCATTTTCCACTTCAAGGTTCAGGAAGTGGAGTTTATGTTGCAAATATAGCGAAGAGCCTTGTAAAAAAAGGACATGAAGCTTGTATTATAAGTCCAGAAAATACAAGCCATTTTTCAGATTTAAAAGGTATAAAATTACATCCAGTATTTTTTAAATATAAAGAGAAAATTGAAGGACAATTAGATTTCAATTTCGGTTGCATTGATCCACATCCTAGAAGTAGTTTACTATTTGGTGATATGACGGACTTACAATTACAACAATATAAAGATGCTTTTAGAAAAGCAATAGAAGAAGAAATATTAGAATTCAAGCCAGATGTTATACATGCTCAACATATATGGATTATATCAAATGTAGCTTTAAATTATAATATTCCAGTTGTAGTAACATGTCATGGTTCTGATATTATGGGATATGAAGCTTGGCCAAAATTTCATAAAATAATGTATGAAGTAGCAGATAGATGTAAAAGAATAATTGCTATATCAAATAACAGTAAAGAAATTGTTACTAATATATTTAAAGAAAATAAAGATAAAGTAGTTACTATATTAAATGGGTATGATGAGAAAATCTTTTATAAAGAAGATTATGATAAACAGGAAATATTAAGAGAGCTTAAAATATATAAAAATTATGGTAAAATAGTATGCTTTGTCGGAAGATTAGCAAAAAATAAAGGTGTAGATTTATTATTACAGGCTGCTAAAAATTATGAAAAGGAAAATATATTAACTTTAATTATAGGTGATGGTGAAGAAATAAGTAATCTCAGAAAAATGACAGAACAACTAGAATTAAAAAATATAATCTTTTTGGGAAATCAAAGTCATGATGTATTAAGGAAAATATATAATATTTCAGATGTTTGTGCTGTGCCATCAAGAAAAGAAGCATTTGGATTAGTTGCATTAGAAGCAATTGCATGTGGTACACCTGTTGTAGCCACAAACAAAGGAGAATTACCAAATTTTGTAAATAACAAAGGTGGTATTTTAATAAAAGAAGAAGATTCTTTGGAATTAGAAAATGCTATTTCTAAAATATTAAATAATGAAATTATATTCGATTCTAAACATTTAGCTGAATATGCTAAAAATAACTATATGCAAGATTTATTTATAGACAATTTAATAAAAATATATAGAGAAAGTTTAAAAGGAGAATAATTATATGAATTTAAAATTAAGAAATGGAATAGAAATGCCTAATATAGGTTTTGGAACATCATTAATAGAAGGAGAAGAATGTGTAAATAATATTAGACAGGCATTACAAGCTGGATATAGACATATAGATACAGCTTCTGCTTATAAAAATGAAATTTATATAGGACAAGCAATAAAAGAGAGTAACTTACCAAGAGAAGAAATTTTTGTAACAAGTAAAGTTTGGAAAGATTCTATGGGATATGAAAATACAATAAAATCGTTTAATAATTCTTTACAAAATTTAGGATTAGATTATATAGATTTATTTTTAATTCATTGGCCAAGAAATAATGATAAACAGTTAAATATAGATACATGGAAAGCTTTAGAAGACTTATATAATCAAAAAAAGGTAAGAGCAATAGGATTATCAAATTTCTTAAAACATCATTTAGAAATTATATTGAATAACTGCGAGATAGTTCCAATGGTTGACCAATTAGAATTCCACCCAGGTTTAACTAGACAGGAAACATTAGATTTCTGTAAGGAAAATAATATAGTAGTTGAAGCATGGGCGCCATTAGGAAAAGGAAAAATGTTACAAAATGAAGATTTAGTAAGAATAGCTAATAAATATAATAAATCTGTGGCACAAATATGCATAAAATGGTGTTTACAAAACGATGTAGTACCTTTGCCTAAGACTACAAATTGGAATAGAATGTTAGAAAATAAAGATGTTTTTGACTTTACAATTTCAGATGAGGACATGAACTTTATAAATGATATGGGATTTTTTGCAGGTTCTGATATGGATCCTAATAAGTCATAAGAGGTGAAGAAAAATGGAGTATAAATACAAAATATCAATAATTATTCCCATTTATAATACAGAAATCTATTTGGAAGATGCAATTAACAGTGTAATTAATCAAACAATTGGTTTTCAAAATATTCAATTAATCTTAGTAAACGATGGCTCAACAGATAATAGTGAAGAAATATGTTTAAAATATAAGGCTACTTATGATAATGTTATATATTTAAGACAAGAAAATAGAGGAGTTTCATATGCAAGAAATAATGGATTAGAATACGCAGAAGGTAAATATGTAAATTGTATGGATAGTGATGACAAATGGGAAAAGGATGCATTATTATATATGTATAATTTTATGGAAAATAAATATTCAGAAATAGATTTTGTAAGTGCAAGACTGAAATATTTTGAAGCAAGTGAAGATTATCATTATTTAGATTATAAATTTGAAAGTACTAGAATAATAAATATAGAAAAAGAACCAGAAATGATTATTTTACATGGGAATACAACACTATTTAAAAGTGAAATAATGAGAAAAATGAAATTTGATACAAGATTAAAAATAGCTGAAGATGCTACATTACTTAATACTATTCTATTAGAGAAACTAAAATATGGAGTTATTAGAGAAGCTATATATAATTATAGAAAGAGAAATACAAATAATTCAGCAGTTCAAAGTAGTAAATTGAATAAATCTTGGTATTTTGATACACCTAAATATGCATGGAATAAATTGATTGAAGAATCCATTAAAGAATATAAATGTGTAATTAAATATGTACAATATTTTTTACTATATGAAATAAAGTGGAGAATAAATTGTCAATATATTATTTTGAATTATTTAGAAATAAAAGAGCACTTAGAAATAATAAGCGAAACTTTAAAATATATTGATGATGATGTAATAGATACATATAGATTACTCGATTCTTCAGAAAAAGAAATTTTAACGAAGATAAAGGAACAGTCAAAACAAAATATTCAAAAGAAAGGGATAAAAAATGGAAAAAATAATACAAACAATATCAAGCGAATTACAAATAAAAAATACACAAGTAGAAAATACGATAAAATTAATAGACGAAGGAAACACAATACCATTTATAGCAAGATATAGAAAAGAAGTTACAGGTGGTTTAAGTGATGAAACTTTAAGAAACTTAAATGAAAGACTTACATATTTAAGAAACCTAGAAACCAGAAAAGAAGAAATAAGAAAGTCTATAGAAGAGCAAGGCAAAATGACAGAAGAACTAGAAATTGCAATAGAAAACGCAATTACTTTAGCAGAAGTAGAAGATATTTATAGACCATATAAACAAAAGAAAAAGACAAGGGCAACTATTGCAAAAGCAAAAGGCTTAGAGCCATTAAGTGTAATTATTTATGCACAAGAAGAACAAGAAGACATAAATAAAATTGCAAAAAGCTATATAGATGAAGAAAAAGGAGTAAATTCAGTAGAAGAAGCAATAGCAGGAGCATTAGATATAATAGCAGAAAACATATCAGATGATGCAAGATATAGAAAAAAGATAAAAGGATATTGTTATAGAGAAGGCTATATAGTAACAAAAGCATCAAAAGAAGATGAGCAAACAAATTATGAAATGTATTATGATTATAAAGAAAAAATAAATCAAATACCAAGCCATAGAATATTAGCAATAAATAGAGGAGAAAAAGAAGAAGCCATAAAGGTAAAAATAGAAAAGCCAGAAGATAAAATAATAGCATATATAGAAAGAGATATTATAAAAGGAAAAACACAATTTGAAGAAATGTTAAAAGCAACAATATTAGATGCTTTTAAAAGATTAATAGAACCATCAATAGAAAGAGAAATAAGAAGTGATTTAACAGAAAAAGCAGATGACAAAGCAATAAAAGTATTTGGAAAAAATGCAAAACAATTATTATTAGGAGCACCAATAAAAGGAAAAACAGTTATGGGGTTTGACCCAGCATATAGAACAGGTTGTAAAATAGCAGTAATAGATGAAACAGGAAAAGTCTTAGATACAGATACTGTATATCCAACAGCACCACAAAACGATGTCCAAGGAGCAAAAGAAAAATTACTAAAACTTATTAAAAAAGACGAAATAGATATGATAGCAATTGGAAATGGAACAGCATCTCGTGAATCAGAAATGTTTGTAGCAGACATGATAAAAGAAGCTAATAGAGAAGTACATTATGCAATAGTTAGCGAAGCAGGAGCATCAGTTTATTCAGCATCAAAATTAGCAACAGAAGAGTATCCAGACATAAATGTTTCAATAAGAGGAGCAATATCTATTGCAAGAAGGCTACAAGACCCATTAGCAGAACTTGTAAAAATAGACCCTAAAGCAATCGGAGTAGGACAATATCAACATGATGTAAACCAAAAAACATTAAACGAAAGTTTAACAGGAGTTGTAGAAGACGCAGTTAATAAAGTTGGAGTAGACGTAAACATAGCAACACCATCACTTTTATCATATGTATCAGGAGTAAACTCAGGTATTGCAAAAAATATAGTAAAATATAGAGATGAAAATGGAAAATTCAAAAACAGAAAACAATTATTAAAAGTACCAAAATTAGGAAATGTTGCATATGAGCAGTGTTCAGGGTTCTTAAGAATATCAGATGGAGACAATGCATTAGATATAACAGCAGTACATCCAGACAATTATGAGCAAACGGAAAAACTATTAAACAAAGCAGGATTCAATAAAGAAGACCTAAGAAACAAAGAAAAACTTCAAGAATTAAGAGAAAAACTACAAAATATAAACATAAAAGAAATGGCAAAAGAACTAGAAATAGGAGAAATGACATTACAAGACATAATACAAGAACTAACAAAACCAGGAAGAGATCCAAGAGAAGAAATGCCAAAACCAATATTAAGAAGTGATGTATTAAAACTAGAAGACCTATCAGAAGGAATGATATTAACAGGAACAGTAAGAAATGTAATAGACTTTGGAGCATTTATAGACGTAGGAGTAAAACATGATGGACTAGTACACATATCAGAAATGAGCAATAGTTATATAAAAAATCCATCAGACGTAGTATCAGTAGGAGACATAGTAAAAGTAAAAGTCATAAAAATAGACAAAGACAGACAGAAAATATCATTGAGCATGAAACTGTAGGGGCGATTAGTAATCGCCCGTTCTTCGAAGGATTTTCCATAAATATTTAAAATAAATTTATCATAATATAAAAACAAGGAGAATATTGTAATGATAACAATAATTATAAAAATAATAGCACTTATAATAGTAGCAATGGGCATAATAAGTATATGTGATGCAAGAGACTTATCAAAAAAATTCTTTAGTGACTCTGATAAAAATAGTTCAGCTACTATTTTAAGAGTATCAGGTTTTTTAATTTCCATAATAGGAGCACTGATAATTTATTTAATTAGATAAAAATATTAGAGTCAAAAGAAAAATGATTTGTAACTTGTAAAGGAATGATATAAAGTATGAAGAAACGTAAACTAAAAAAAGAAGTAAAATTACTAATAGTACTAATGATATTGATATTACTAGTAATTCTTTTAATTATAGCTATGAATGCAATAATGTTCAATGAATTTAATTCACAAAACGATGATTTTCAGAATAATATGAAAGAAAATGTAGCTAGTAAAAATGAAGAAAGTGAAAATATAATAAAAGCCATAATTGATAATCCAGATAAAGATAATACGCAAACAAACAATGACAATAATAATGATAACCCAAACAGCAATAAGCAAGTGGAGGGGAATGTGGATAATAAGAATAAAGAAAATGATAACAAAACAGATACTACTAAAAAGGATAAAAATACATATTATATAAAAATTAACAATAAAGCTAATGTAGTAACTATTTATAAAAAGGATTCAAAAGGTAAATATACAGAACCTGTAAAAGCAATGCTATGTTCAATAGGAACAGCAACACCACAATCAGGTGTATATAGAACTTCAGATATGTATACTTGGAGATTACTACAAGGAGATGTATATGGACAATATGCAGTTAGAATTACAGGACATATTTTATTTCATTCAGTACCATATGAAAAACGAGCAAAAGATACTTTAGAATGGTGGGAATATGATAAACTTGGAACAGATGCATCATTAGGATGCATAAGACTTACTGTAGAAGATGCAAAATGGATTTATGATAATTGTCCAAAAGGTACACAAGTAGAATTCTATTATTCATCTGACCCAGGACCATTAGGAAAACCAACAGCAAAGAAAATATCATCATACGATGAAAATTTAAAAAATTGGGATCCAACAGATCCTGACTCTAAAAATCCATGGAAAACATATGTAGAAACAGGGACTTGATATTTTCCACATTGTGTTATAAAATGTAAGACATATATTATAAAAAGGGATGATTTAATATGGATAAAATACATAAATTAAATGATAAATATAATCCAAAAGAATTTGAAAATAAAATATATAGTGAGTGGGAACAAAAGGGATATTTTAAACCAAGTGGAGATAAATCAAAGCCAAGTTATTCTATTGTTATGCCACCACCAAATGTAACAGGAAAATTACATATGGGACATGCTTTAGATGGAACAATACAGGATTTATTAATTAGATATAAAAGAATGCAAGGATATAACACTCTATGGGTTCCAGGAACAGACCATTCTGCACTTTCTACTGAAGCTAAAATAGTTGAACAAATGAAAAAAGAAGGAATAAAGAAATCAGATATAGGAAGAGAAAAATTCTTAGAAAGAGCATGGGAATGGACTGAACTTTATGGTGGAACAATAGTATCACAGCAAAAAAAATTAGGATGTTCTTGTGACTGGTCACGTTCAAGATTTACAATGGACGAAGGACTTTCAAAAGCAGTACATGAAGCATTTAACAGATTATATAATAAAGGATTTATATATAAAGGAAAAAGAATGATAAACTACTGTCCAGGATGTCATACTTCTATTTCAGATGCAGAAATTGAATATAAAGAAGAAACATCACATTTATGGCATGTAAAATATCCAATAGTTGGAGAAGATGGATTCATTGTAGTTGCAACAACCAGACCAGAAACAATGTTAGGAGATACAGCAGTTACAGTTAATCCAAAAGATGAAAGATATAAAGAAATTATAGGAAAAAAAGTAAAACTTCCAATAGTTGGCAGAGAAATACCTATAATCGCGGACAGATTTGTTGAAATGGAATTCGGTACAGGTTGTGTTAAAGTAACACCAGCACATGACATAAATGATTATCAATCAGGACTAGACCATAATCTAGAAATAATAGAGGTATTCGATGAAGACCTAAAAATGAAAGACATTGTACCAGAATACGAAGGTATGGACATATATGAAGCAAGAAAACTAATTGTAGATAGATTAGAAAAAGAAGGCTATTTATTAAAAATAGAAGACTATACACATAATGTTGCAAAATGTGATAGATGTAAAACAACTATTGAGCCAAGAATTTCAGAGCAATGGTTTGTAAAAATGGAGGAACTTGCAAAACCTGCAATAAAAGCAGTTGAAGAAGGAAAAGTTAGATTTGTACCTAAGAAATACGAAACAACATATTTTAACTGGATGAAAAACATAAAAGATTGGTGTATTTCACGTCAAATTTGGTGGGGACATCAGATTCCAGCATATTATTGTGATAAATGTGGGGAAATTACAGTTTCAAATGAAGAACCTGAAAAATGTAGTAAATGTGGTCACAATAAATTAACACAAGACACAGATACACTAGATACATGGTTTAGTTCTGCATTATGGCCATTTTCTACAATGGGATGGCCAAATACAGAAGCAGAGGACTTTAAGACATTTTTTCCAACAAATACATTAGTTACAGGATATGATATTATTCAAGCATGGGTATCAAGAATGATTTACTCATCACTTGCATATACTAATGAAATTCCATTTGACGATGCTTTAATTCATGGAATAGTAAGAGATGCTAAAGGAAGAAAAATGTCTAAATCTTTAGGAAATGGAATTGATCCAATAGAAATAATTGATGAATATAGTACAGATGCTTTAAGATTCTCATTAATAATGGGAATTACAGCAGGGAATGATATTAGATATGTTCCTGAAAAATTAGATTCAGCAAAGAATTTTGCAAATAAGTTATGGAATGCATCTAAATTTGCCTTAATAAATTTAGAAGGTTATACTGACGAAGAAGTAGAATTATCTGAACTTTGCAAAGAAGATAAATGGATAATATCTAAATTAAACACTTTAGTAAAAGAAATAACAATAAATCTAGATAAATATGATTTAGGAGTTGCAGCTTCTAAGATATATGACTTTATATGGAATGAATTCTGTGATTGGTATATTGAAATTATAAAAACACGTTTATACGATAAACAAGGAAAAACTAGAAAAGTAGCACAATATACTATAAATAAAGTATTATGTGATGTGTTAAAATTGTTACATCCAATGATGCCATTTATCACAGAAGAAATATATACAAAATTATATAATAATGATGAAAGCATTATGATTTCTGCTTGGCCAGAATATGATGAAGAATTAAATTTTAAAATAGAAGAAGAAGAAATAGAAAAATTAAAATACATAATAGTAAGTATAAGAAATCTAAGAGCTAATATGAATGTAGCAAATAGCAAGAAGACAAAACTTATTTTTGTAACAGATAAATATGCAGAGTGTATAAAAGAATCAGAGGAATTCTTAAAGAAAATGGGATATGCAGAGGAAATACAAATACAGAATAATAAAACAGGAATACCAAATAACGCATTATCAATATTGACAGACGGAATGGAAGTATATATTCCAATAGAAGAATTAGTAAACATTGAAGAAGAAAAGAAAAGATTAGAAACAGAAAAGAAAAAAATACAGAGTGAAATAGAAAGAGCAAGTAAAATGTTATCAAATCCAGGGTTTGTAAATAAAGCACCTGAAAGTAAGATAAATGAAGAAAAATCAAAATTAGAAAAATATAAAGAAATGTTAGTAAATATAGAAGATAGAATAAGTAATATGTAGAATAAAACAATGGGCGAAGCCCATTGTTTTATTCTACTTTTCGGTCGCGTCCATACAGTTTCTCATATTCTTTGCACTTTAGTTTATACTCCATCTGCATACACATATATCTATAATACATATAAGCTTGTTCATATTGGAGCATAGGATTAAAAGTGGGATTATTATACATATCTCCATTCATCATATTAGGATCAAAGTTCATATTATCATAAGGAGAAAAATTAGAAAAATCAAAATTATTTTTATCCATATAGACCTCCATTCAATATAATGATATTATAAGAAATAGTGAAATATGCAAAAATATTAAATTGACTTTATGTTAATGGTCTGTTATAATATTAAAGTACTCACTAAAAAAGTGAAGAATAGGAGTTTATTGCATGAAAGGAGAAAAAAATGACACCACAAGAGGCAACAATAACACTAGAAGAAAAGAGTGTTGACGAACTGTTCACCGAGTTAACCGAAAAAGTAAAACGGTTAACAATTGAACAATGTAAAGATGAAATGGATGGTCTTAAAGAACGAGTTAAAGAATTAGCAAAAGAGAATGAGGGGCTCAAATCAGAAGTATCACTTTTAAAATCAGAACTCGAACAAAAAGACCAAGAATTATCTTGGTTAAGGATGAATAGTCAATTTAAAGAATAATGTAATGAACGACTAGCAGAAAAAGGAAGAAGGAAGAAGGAATCTCATATAAGGGATTCCTTTTTCTGACTATCATAAAATAAAAATTATGGAATATAATTTAATAAAATTATTATAAAGGAGAAGAAAATGAATAATTATATAATTAGAATTTCAAAAGGAATTATTGTTTCTGTTTTATTGACATTAATTTTACTCTTTATATTTTCTATAATACTAGCATATACAAACATTAGTGAAACTACTATTATACCAGTAATAATAGCAATAACAGGTATAAGTATATTATCAGGAAGTTCTATAGCAACTTCAAAAATAAAGAAAAAGGGAATAGTAAATGGAATGATAGTAGGAGGAATATATATATTTATACTATACATAATTTCTAGTATATTAAATGCGCAATTTAGTTTAAATATGTATTCAATTATTATGATGATTATTGGAATTATTGCTGGAGCAATAGGGGGAATTGTAGGAGTAAACTTAAAATAAAAAGCAACAACGAAATCTTTGTTCTGTGGATTAATAATTAACTACTAAATTAAAGAGCCCTGCGTAAACGCAGGGCTCTTAGACTAACTTTCTGATATAATATTCGCAATTTTATAAATAAGACGTTGTTTTTCAGGTGAGCAATTTTTCAATAAATTGCCCAAGTCATTATTTAAATAATTTTTTGAATCATCAGAGACTCCTGATATAATTTCGGCTTCTGACACACTTAAAAGATTACATATTTCACTTAGACGTCTCAAATTGACTTTTGTAGTACCTGTCTCGATTCTACTTAGATATGCAACAGAAATATTTAAAGACTCGGCAAGCTTATCTTGGGTGAGTCCTGTTTCTAATCTTGCTCTCTTTAAGCGTTCTCCGATAATATTATAATCAATAGCCATAATAAACGCCCCCATTCTAGAAAAATTTTACTCCCAAATATAAAAAACTTTTCTAACAGTAATATAACATGTTAAAAAATGACTTAACAGACACCTAAAAGTTAATGTTTACGAGAATATTAATAATATTATCTCAAAAATTAGGAAAAATATTACAGAAGTGTTAAATTTTTATTACAATTTAGTAAATCCTATTGACTTATATCAGAAAACAAATAAAATATATACATAGGATATTAAATTCTATAAAAAGGAGAAAGTTTTGAGGATTATAAGTGGAAAAGCTAGAGGAACAAAACTAAATACACTAGAAGGACTAGATACGAGACCTACTTTAGATAGAATAAAGGAATCTCTGTTTAACATATTACAAAATAAGATTTATGATGCTAAAGTATTAGATTTGTTTGCTGGTAGTGGAGCACTTGGATTAGAGACACTTAGTAGAGGAGCACACATAGCAATATTATGTGATAATTCTCATAAAGCAATTCAAATTATTAATGAAAATGTTAAAAAAACTCATTTTGAGAAACAAGTTAAAGTTTTAAACAGTGATTATAAAAAAACTTTGGATATGTTAAAAAATGAGAAATTTGATATAATATTTTTAGACCCACCATATGAATCTCGATTTGACATTGAAGCAGTAAAAATAATAATAGAGAATGATATGTTATTAGATAAGGGTGTAATAATTCTTGAAACAGATCATGAAAAAGAGACACAAGAAATATTAGAAAAGTTAGACATAAATGTATATGATTTAAGAAACTATGGTAGAGTTAGTTTATTTTTCTTAAATCGAAAGGAGAATCAATAAATGGAAATTTTCACATTATTAGAGGCTTTAGAAGAACTAATGGATGAAAGCAAATCTATTCCACTTACAAACAAGGTATTAGTTGATAAAGAACAAGTTTTAGATTTGATTAAGGAAATAAGATTAAAACTACCAGAAGAATTAAAACAAGCAAAATGGGTTAAAGAAGAAAGAACAAGAATATTAGTAGAAGCACAAAAAGAAGCAGAAGGAATAGTAAAAGAAGCAGAAAATAGAATAATAGCTATGGTAGACGAAAACGAAATAACAAGAAAGGCATATGAACAAAAAAATGAAATTATACAAACAGCAAATGAAATGGCAAGAGAAATTTCAAATGGAACAAAAGAGCATGCAGATGCAATTTTAGAAAAAATAGAAACTGTATTGCAAGATACACTAAAGACAATTCAAAATAATAGAAGAGAACTAAAATAAATTTGAATTGTAATAGGGGCAGGGGAGTACCCCTGCCTATTATTAATGAATAATGAATGGTTAATAGTAGGGGCGATTATTAATCGCCCGTGTGGCGAAGCCACCTTTGTTCTAATTATTCTTAAAAGGAGAAGGAGAATGTAATATGGCAAAGAAAGTGAGAAGAAATACAACATTAGCAAAAAAAACACCAACAAAGAAAACATCATCTAAAAGAGGTAACACTAGTAGTAAAAAAAGAAAAATAGATAGAAATCTTCAATTTTTTATGATAACAATAGTTAGTATATTACTTGCAATATTAATTTATGTTAAATCAGGATATATTGGAAAAACTCTAAGCCCAATGCTTGGTGGATTAATAGGTATAATAAAATATATAGTACCAATAGGAACATTTATTATTGGGGTAACAATGTTAAAAGAAGATAAGGATTATCTAAAATCTAAATTAATCCAATATACCATAATAATAATGTGTATATGTTCAATAATGACAATAATGCAAATAAATGGCCAAAAATTAAATATAAATAGCGATTTGTCAGAGATAATAGATTCAGCATATAAGCAAGGTGCACAAAATAAAGGTGGAGGAATTGTAGGAGTATTAATAGCATATCCCTTAATAAAACTATTTGGAATGTTGGGAGCAACTACTGTATCTGTAGGTATGGCACTAATATTAATAATATTTACTTTTGGAATCAAACCAGCTGAATTAATAGACATGATTGTTAATGCTTTTAGAGGAAAAGAAGATGATGAGGATGATGAAGACGAAGATGAAGAAATAATAGATAGAGAAGCAATTCTTTTACAAAAACAAAAATTAAGGGAAGAAAAACAAAATAAAAACAAGAAAAAAGCGCTAAAACAAGTAAGTAGAGAAATTGCAGCAATTCAAGCTGATATGGAAGATATAGAAGAACAAATAAAAATAAATGATTTAGAAGAAGAAGAGCAAAAGGAAAAATATAATATAGCATTACCTTTTATGAACAAAAATAAAAAAGAAGAAAAAAAGGATAACCCAGATGTTATAGAAGCAAACCTATTTAAGGAAACTCAAGAAGAAAAAGAAGACAAAACTAAACAAGTATTACAATTAGAACACACTCAAGTTGTAGAAGATGAAAATTATGAATTTCCACCTATTTCTATACTTGAGCTAGGAGAGCCAAAGCAGCTTAAAGGTGGAAAAAGAACTATTACAGATAATGCAACAAAATTACAAAAAACTTTATTTAGTTTTGGAGTATCAGCTAAAGTAGAAAATGTTGCAGTTGGACCTGCGATTACAAGATATGAATTAAAACCAGCAGAAGGAGTAAGAGTAAACAAGATTGCAAATTTAGCAGATGATATTGCATTAAATCTTGCTGCACCAAGTATAAGAATTGAAGCACCAATACCAGGTAAACAAGCAGTTGGAATAGAAATACCAAATACAGAAACAGAGGTAGTACATTTAAGAGATGTTATAGACTCTGAAGAATTTGTAACTTCAAATTCGAAAGTATCTATTGGACTTGGAAAAGACGTGAGTGGACAAAGAGTTATTGCAGATATAGCAAAAATGCCACATTTATTAGTAGCAGGTAGTACAGGTTCAGGAAAAAGTGTATGTGTAAATACATTAATAACGAGTATAATTTATAAAGCAAAACCAAGTGAAGTTAAACTTGTAATGGTAGATCCAAAAATAGTAGAGCTTTCAGTATACAATGGAATACCACATTTATTAATACCAGTTGTTACAGACCCAAGAAAAGCAGCAGGAGCATTAGCATGGGCTGTTCAAGAAATGGAAGATAGATATGCTAAATTTGCATCAAAAGGAGTTAGAGACTTAAAAGGATATAATCAAGCATTAATTAATGAAGCTGGTAGTGAAGAAGATGTTGTAGGAAAACTACCATTAATAGTAATAATTATTGACGAGTTAGCAGACTTAATGATGGTTGCTGCAAAAGACGTAGAAGATGCAATATGTAGATTAGCACAAAAAGCAAGAGCTGCAGGAATGCATTTAGTAATAGCAACACAAAGACCATCAGTAGACGTTATTACAGGATTAATCAAAGCAAATGTACCATCAAGAATCGCCTTTGCAGTATCTTCTCAAATAGACTCTAGAACAATATTAGACATGGCAGGAGCAGAAAAACTTTTAGGAAAAGGAGATATGTTATTTTATCCTACAGGTGTACCAAAACCAGTAAGAGTTCAGGGAGCATATGTATCAGACAAGGAAGTTGAAAAAATAGTAAGTTTCTTAAAGAAAGATGGAGAAGCTACATATAATGAGGAAATAATGGAGAAAATAGAAAATGCAAATACATCAGATAAAGAAAAAGCAATGTTAGAAGCAGAAGAATGTGATGATACAGACCCATTTTTAAATGAAGCAATAGAAGTAGTAATAGACATGGGACAAGCATCAGCCTCAGCAATACAAAGAAAATTCAAAGTAGGATATGCAAGAGCAGGAAGAATAATAGACCAAATGGAAGAAAGAGGAATCATATCAGGCTATCAAGGAAGTAAACCAAGAGAAGTATTAATGACAAGAGAAAGATGGGAAGAACTAAAAATGAGCCCAAACCAAGATGCAAATGAACAAGAAGAATGAAAAATAGACTGTAGGGGCACCGTTTGAGGGAATACCTGTTAGAAGTGACACCACTGTGCCCTTTTACCATATATAAAAATAAGATGAAAGGAGATGAAAGCATGCCTAAAAAAGACTTATTTCATAAATTATCATATACAGAACAGCTAGAAGAAATTTTGGAAAAAAAGCCTTTTTCAGCAGATTGTAAAAATCTCCTTTTAAGCATGCTATATAAACTAGATACTTCATATAATGATTATGAAACTGTAAAAAGAATGGTAGACCCAAAAAAACAAGTAATAGAAGACATATTAAATATTATAGAAGACTGCAATGATATTAAGCTTATAAAGCCAACTTCTGCCAAAATGGAACAATTTAAGAAAAAAAATATAAATTTTAAAGTTGACCAACAGAAAAAGAGCATTGAAGCAGAACAAAACGAAAACTCTATGTTAAATGCAATATACAGTTTACCTATAGAAAAAAAAGTATACTTAGACGAAGAACATTCGGCAATAAGAAACTCTTTACCATATATATTAGAAAAAGGTAAGAGTATTAATAGAGCGGAAATAATAAGAGATTTTGATGCATGGTCATGGAATACAACATTTAGTGAAATTCCAAGTATTGAATGTAATCTAATTTATCAAAACTTACAAATATTATTAGGAAAGGACTTTCTAGAGAATTGGATGAAATTAGAAAATACAAAAAACTCTTTAGTAATGCTAAATAATAAATTAAAAGAAATGCTAGAACAAAAAGAAGCAGAGGAATTTTTAAAGTTAATTTTCAAAATATCTATTATAATTTGTTGTGAGAATGATACAAAAGAGAAAAAAAGATTAAAAGAAGAATTAACATGGAGCACTAAAGAATTAAAAAGACTAAGTAATACAGTGAAATTGGTAAAAGATAATACAGAAATAAAAACAAAAGCAATAAAACAAATAGAAAAGATATATAAAACTTTAAATGATAAAAAACTGTTTGAAAAAGAGTTAAAAAGGCTTAATGGGAAAGAAGAAGAACTTAGAATTTTAACTCCAGATGATTTAGAAATCAGATTAAAAAGACAGAGAGGAAGATTAGAAAATCAAATAAAAGAAGCTAATAATATGTTGTATGTAAAACAATATATGGTTATAAAATCTAGAATAACAAAAGAAAACGATTTACTTAGAGCTGTAGAAGAAACAGATAAAAAGGAAGAATATATTTTAAAATTGCAGAAATATTTTATTAAAGCAATGAAATCAAAAATCGTTATAGAAGAAAATATAAAAACAATAATTGATTTAATGTATCTTGTAAGATATTACAAATTTTTGCCATATTTTAATCAAATGTATATCAAAGATATAGAAGAATTAAAAGATATGATAGATAATACAGAGGATATACTTATAGAAAAATTATTAAAATTAAAGATTGTGAATAGATTTTCTGATAATGAAGAGTTTGACAAAAAAATAATAAAGAATATTTTTAGTATTAGAATGATAAATTTAGAAAATATAAATATCGAATTTGTAAATGACAGGGAGTTCATCTTTTATGATGTAGAAACTATTGAAAAGAAATTTGTAATAGAAAATGAGGGAGTTAAAATTTTAAAGCATAATAAGAGAATAAAACTATTCATATAGGATTTATTAGGGAGGAATATTAACATGAAAATTACTTTTTTAGGAGCAACTACAGGAGTAACAGGTTCTAACTTTTTAGTAGAGGGGGCAGGAAAAAAATTTTTAGTAGACTGTGGAATGTATCAAGGGCAAGCAAAAGAGGAAGAAAAAAATTTTGATATATTTGCATATAATCCAGAAGAAATAGATTTTATGATTTTAACACATGCTCATATAGATCACTCAGGAAGAATACCCAAATTATATAATAATGGATTTAGGAAATCAGTATATGCAACTAAAGCAACTTGCGATTTATGTAGAATAATGTTACCAGATAGTGGGCATATACAAGAAATGGAAGTTGAATGGAAAAATAGAAAAAGAATGAGAGAAGGTAAAACTTTATTAAAACCATTATACACAGCAGAAGATGCAGTAAAATCATTAGAAATTTTTAAACCAGTTAAATATAATGAGATAATTGATATAGAAGAAAATATTAAAGTAAGATTTAATGATGCAGGTCATATGTTAGGGTCAAGTATTATTGAAGTATGGGTAAATGAAAATGGAAAAGAAGAAAAGGCAGTATTTTCAGGCGATATAGGAAATAATGATATACCACTTTTAGCATCTCCTACAATGATAGAAACAGCAGATTACTTAATTATGGAATCCACATATGGTGATAGATTACACATGAAAAATGAAACAAAAGCAGAAGATTTCTTAAATATAGCATCAAGCACACTTTTACAAGGTGGAAATGTAATTATTCCATCTTTTGCAGTAGGTAGAACACAAGAAATTTTATATGAACTAAACAAAATAAAGGATGGAACAAATGATGCTGAATTTATAAATAAATATAATGTTTTAATGAATACACCAGTATATGTAGATAGTCCTCTTGCAATATCTGCAACAGAGATTTTCAAGGAAAATGAAGATTTATTTGATGATGATGTAAAAGAAGAAATAGAAAGAGGAGATAACCCACTTGAATTTGATGGGTTAAAATTTACAAAAACAGCAGAAGAATCAAAAGCTTTAAATGAAAGTACAGAACCATGTATAATAATCTCAGCAAGTGGAATGTGTGATGTAGGAAGAATAAAACATCATTTAAAACATAATTTATGGAATCCTAAATCTACAATATTATTTGTAGGGTATCAAGCACAAGGAACATTAGGTAGAGCAATAGTAAATGGAGCTAAAAAAGTAAAGATATTTGGGGAAGAAATAGCAGTAAATGCAAAAATAGAATATATAGAAGGATATTCTGGTCATGCAGATCAACAATGGTTATTAAATTTTATATATTCATTTTTCTCAAAACCAAAACAAATAATTTTAGTACATGGAGAAGAAACATCAAAAGAAGTTTTAAAACAAAAAATAGAAGAAACAACAGATATACCAGTAACTATACCTAAACTTGGAGAAAAGTATGAACTTAAAAATAATGAGATAAACCTAATAGAGACATTAAAACTACCAGAAAGAGTAGAATCTACAAGTGATGATATATTAGCAAAAGTTAAAACTATAAAAAATGAAATAGAAGATATGGAAACAATATTAAGAGAAGATATATTAACACAAGATGCTATTGATAAAAAGGAAAAGGAAATAAAATTACGTTTACGTGAAATTGAACGTTTAATTGTAGAAATAATACAATAATTTAATAAATATTAAATAATTAATAAATCTTCAAAATTTCTAGAACTCAATTTCGCAGAAAATTTAAGAAATTAATTTACAGCGCCCTCTCGATATACTCGAGATTCCCTATAAATTAATTTCTAACATTTTCTAATCTCAATTTCATTCAAATAATTTTTCAAATTTATTAATTATTTATATTTACCATAGAATAAAACACTAATTACACTGGTAGGTGCGAGCATTGCTCGTCCGACTACATAACAGAAAGGAAATGTAGAAGATGAATAAATATTTTAATGATGCAATTATTGGAAATAATAAAATAAGGGCAGGTGTAACAAAAAAAGGAGAATTAATAAGATTATTTTACCCTAACATAGATTTTAAGCAATTTATAGAAGAATTTATGGTAGGAGTAAAAGTAAATGATTCAAATTTAATTCATTTAGAAAATGATATAAACAATGTATATGGGCAATATTATTCAGAAGGGACAAATGTATTAAATACAGAAATTGAAAACACATATTTTAAACTAGGAATAATTCAAACAGATTGTGCTCCAATAGAAAACAATAATTTGTTAATAAGAAAATATAAATTAATAAATCAAAATACAATTCCATTAGAAGTTAAATTAATAGTAAAATCTAAATTATTAACAAATGAGAATAATGATGTTGCATCAAGAATAATAGATAATGGATTAATACAATACACTCACGATTACAATTTTGCTATATTTTCTAACAAAAATATAATGTCACATAAGCTACATGGAATAGATGATGTAATAGAAGGTGCAATATTAGAAGATAAAGATTATATAGGTATGACAAATAATTCAGGGATTATATATGACTTAAAAACAATTGAACCAAATGGTGAAATTGAGATACCTCTATACATATATATAAATGATAATAAAGAAAAATATAAATTATCAGATATAGATAAAGAAATAGATAATATTGTAAAAAAGGATTATAATCAAGAAATTATAAAAACAAAAAAGTATTGGAGAAAATATTTAAAAAGTCATTCTAATATTGAATTCAGTGATAGTAGTTATGAGCAGAATATAAAAAATATTTATGATAGAACAATACTATTATACCCATTACTAGGAAACTCTGAAACTGGTGGAATAGCAGCTAGTATGGAAATAGATGAGGGAAAAACATTATGTGGAAGATATGCTTATTCATGGCCAAGAGATGCAGTATTTATAACAAAAGCCTTAGATTTATTAGATATGAATAAAGAAACTGAGAAATTCTATAAAAGCTTTTGCAAAAACACACAAAGCAAAAATGGTATGTGGGAGCAAAGATTTTATACAGATGGCAGATTAGCACCAGCTTGGGGGTATCAAATAGATGAAACTTCCAGCGTAGTTTTTGGAGTTTACAGTCACTACTTAAATACAAAAGACCTTAAATTTTTAAAGGATAATTTTAAAATGATAGAAAAAGCTACAAAATACTTAGAGAAATATATTGACAAAATTTTAAAAGGTGAGAGACTTGAAAAAATAAGCTATGATTTATGGGAAATGCATGAAGGAATAAGTTTATATTCATTATCAAGTATTTTTGCAAGTTTTGAAGCAATGGTAAAAGTAAATGAACTAATATTACCAGAGTTTGTAAATAATAGACTAAAACAAAATGAAATAAAAGAACAAATTCAAATTTTACAAGATAAATCAAGGCAAATAAAAGAATTCATAGTAAAGAATTTCTACGATGAACAAAATAATTATTACAGAAGAAATTTAGAAGATGAAAAAATAGATATAAGTGTATTAGGAACTATAGTGCCATTTAATGTATTCTCTCCAAAAGAAAAAAAGATACAAAATACAGTAGAAAGAATAAATATGACATTAAGAACATATACAGGAGGATATTTAAGGTTTGAATATGACCACTATACAGGTGATAGACCATGGGTAATAGCAACACTATGGATGGCATTATATTATTTAGAAATTGGTAAGAAAAAAGAAGCAAAAGAGTGTTTTGACTTTGTTGTAAAAACACAAAATTCTCATGGTTTCTTAGCAGAACAAGTAGATAATCAAAAAATGGAATCAGCTTGGGTCATAGGCTTAGGATGGTCACATGCAATGTTTATACTGGTATTAAACAAATTAAAAGAATTAGAAAAATAATCTTTCAATATTTTGGGCAGACCTATCCAATTACTAACCGTTTTGAGCAAAAAGCACAGGGAAATTAAGTACCTGTGTTTTTTGCATTTTATATAAAAATTTCTAAAAATTTCAATTGACTTTTATATAATAGGATAATATAATAAAAAATGTAGAATAATGTAGAAAGTGAAGGAGAAATGATGATAGAGGGATATGAACTTAGTAAATACTTAGATCCAGTAACTGTAAGGATTATGAACTTTATACATAAAGCTAGATGTTTATATACATGCACAGAAGATAATAATAGTAAAGTTTTAAAATATTCATATTTAAATTTGTGTACATATAATAGAGAAAATGAAGAGCAAGACTATATAGACTTACTAGCTGTAAATTTTGCAAATTATAATATGATTAGAGAAACAAGTAACTGGACTATTGAATATAATCAATATTCAGAAAGTATAAGAAGAAAATGTAATTGGTGTGATGTAAAATCAGACTTTTGCCCAATTAAGGCATATGCAGATTTAAAAAATTATGCAAATCATAATAAATTAGATATCGATAAACTAATGGAAAAGTTAGTAGATGAACCAATAAATAAAACCATAAGTAATGAAGTATTAGAAAGAAATATAGCAAATAAAATAATAAAACTATGTAATGAATTTTCAGAACTAAGAGTTGCACAATTATTAGTAGAAACAAAAACCGTAAAATTAATAGAATCTTTAGATAATATTGTTAAATATGCTCGTATAGATTTAAAAGTTAATAGTGACTCTTTAATAAATAATCTATATAATTATTATACAGGTATTGGAAATACAGTAGAAGAAACATTAGATTTAGATAATTTAGAAGAAAATGAAGAATCAACAATGTATGAATGTTCACCATACAAAATAGCGGCATATGTTTTATACTTATGTGCAATAGAAAAATTAAACCCTAAAAGAGTATTAGATAGAGCAATATACAAATGTGGAAATATTGCAGAAAGTAAATTTAATACCTATTATAAATGGTATGTTTACCAAATAAATAATTTAGACTGTGAGCAAGATGTAAAAAAACAATTAATAGAAATAATAACCTATATTAGAAATTATCATATAAAATATCAATATCACTTACCATATATTCAATTAAATATTAATTTGCAAATTGAAGATGAAAGCTTATTAGAAAAAATAATGTCAATCATATATAGATTTGCGACCAGTTGTGGGTATATAAAAGATAAAATGCTAATTATAGATACTGAATTTTTATATAACAAATGTGAAAAAGATGCTGAAATAGTAAATAATATTGACAAAATGTATAAAGATAGTGGAATGATTGTAGTAAAAGAAATTGAGAAAATAGCATTATCACAAAGTAAAATGGAAAACCTATTTTATGCAATAGAAAGCAGTATGAAAATCTATGATAGAAGTATAACTATCATAGCATCAAAAAGTGATATAACAAATCTTATAAAAGGTTACCCAATACTTAGGGAAAAAATTAGACATAACATAAAAATAAATGAATATAGCTTAGAGAAAATTCAAGATAAAATAATAAAAAGATTAAAAAGTAACTATGAAGTATCAAATGAAATTGAAAAAAATATAAGAGAATTTATTGAAAATAATTATAAACAAAGTGCAGTAAAAAATAATGATTATATTGAAAACTTATATGGAGATATTGTATATAGTAATTTTAATATTTCAAATATATCTAATGAGCTAAAAAATGAGAGAATAAGATATGACAATAAAATATCTAATGGAACATCTAAGAAAGATATTGAAGTTTTAATAGGATTAGAAGAAATAAAAAGAGAAATTCAAAAATTTAGAAATCTATTGATATTTAACAAAAAAATATCAAATAGATTAGAAAATAAAAACATGAACATGAATATGTTATTTTTAGGAAATCCAGGAACAGGAAAAACTACAGTTGCTAGTATAATGGCAGATATTTTATATGAATTAGGATATATAAAGAAAAACAAATTTATAGATGTAACTGCAAAAGATTTAGTAGCAGAATATGTAGGACAAACTGCAATAAAAACTTCAAGAATAATAGAAAATGCTTTAGATGGAGTTCTATTCATAGATGAAGCATATTCAATAGTATCAGCAAACAAAAATGCAAGTTTTGGAGAAGAATCTATTGCAACTCTAGTTCAAGCTATGGAAAAATATAAAGATAGACTAGTAGTAATTTTTGCTGGATATACATTAGAAATGAAAAACTTTTTAGACTCAAACCCA
>CAPZDM010000003.1 GCA_948745425.1 uncultured Clostridia bacterium | reverse complement strand
ACTATAATGTGATAATTCTTCTTTTTCGTGATCTCTTAGTCTTATATTCTCTTCTTTCATTCCTAAATATAATAACCAGTTTTTACAATATTCTTTCCAATAAGAATGCCATTCTAAATCTGTCCCTGGTTTACAGAAAAATTCTAGTTCCATTTGCTCAAATTCTCTTGTTCTGAAGGTAAAGTTTCCTGGTGTTATTTCATTTCTAAATGCTTTTCCTATTTGTGCAATTCCCATTGGTAGTTTTTTTCTTGTAGTTCTTAGAACATTTTTGAAATTTACAAATATTCCTTGTGCTGTTTCTGGTCTTAAATATATCTCAGCTTTTGCATCTTCTGTAACGCCTTGGAATGTTTTAAACATTAAATTAAATTTTCTAATAGATGTGTAATTTAATTTTCCACATACAGGGCAAACTATGTTATTATCATTTATGTATTTAACTGTTTGTTCATCAGACCAACCATCTGCTATTACATCTTTACCATTTTTAGTAGCCCATTCTTCAATTAATTTATCTGCCCTGTGTCTAGATTTACATTCTTTACAATCTATTAAAGGGTCTGAAAATCCTCCAACATGCCCAGAAGCAACCCAAGTTTGTGGATTCATAAGTATTGCTGCATCTAAACCTACATTCATTTTATTTTCTTGAATAAACTTTTTTCTCCACGCTGTTTTTACATTATTTTTAAATTCTACTCCTAATGGTCCATAATCCCAAGTATTTGCTAATCCTCCGTATATTTCTGAGCCTGGATATATATATCCTCTTGCCTTACATAAGTTTACAATTTTTTCCATTGATTCTAGCATTTTTAAAATCCTCCTTTTTTGTAAACGGACGTCCAAAGGACGCCCCTACATTTGTATTGCATTCTATTAATTTTTATACAATAAAAAATTGTAGGGGCACATTATATGTGCCCAAAATTATAATTGTTCTTTGCTTAATTTAATTGTGTTGCAAATTATTGTTAAGAAATAAATTAATACTAAAAATATTGCAAAGAATTCATTAACTGGTATTCTAACTAATGCTATAATACTGATATATAAAAGACTTACTATTATAACACTTAGAGCTGGAATTACTAAACATTTTATAATTCCTTGATTTTTAAATCTAATTACAAAATATATAAGTATAATAATTGTTGTTATAACTAATGGAGAAATATATTTTGCTAATAAATCCCATACATTTGCTTGTGGCATTTTTGTTAATACAATATCACTATCTTTATTAATTTCTATTTCATACTTTTCGTTTAACTTTTGTATTATATTGTTTTGTTGTTCTTCTGTTATTTCATCTGATACTATTGATACAACTGTTCCAAATGTGTTCCCTTGTTGTACTTTTAATTTATTTGTACCTAAAACTTCTTTTGCTATTTCTTCAATTTCATCTATCTTAAAGTCCTTAGACATATATATATTCATTCTATCAGCTTTTGAATATAATAAACTATAATTATAACCTTTTGCAAATATCATTATTATTCCAGCTAAAATAATTACTGCTATAACTATTATCATTATCTTTATACTATTACTAATACTTTTCATAATTTAACATTCCTTTCTTCTTATTTTCTTGCTTCCTCAATTAATAATGTTCTTGTAAATAAAACATTCATTAATGCTATTCCTATTATTCCCCAGAATAAAAGTGTTCCTATTGAAGAAATTAAAGAAGATGAATTATATGTGAATATAACTGATGGAATTAAAATTATTATTAATAAATCTACTATTTTTAAATATATATTATATATTTTTTCTTTTCTGTCTTCTTTAGAATCATCTTTATTTATGTTATTTAAAACATTGCAATTAATATATGTGTTTATTAATACAAGTATAACACTAGGTATTATAGTATTTAAATCTATATCTGTACTTGTATATCTTATTAATATTAATACTAAAGCTATTGTAGCTATATATACTATTGATGATAATAATCCTAATTTTTTATATCTTATTATTATATATACTATACTTATTAATATTATTAACGCAATTATACCTAATAATATATATTGATATAAAGAATTAGCATATATAGATTGTATATAATCACTAGTTTCTACTTCGTATTCTAATGGCATTTCTCCATTAGATAATAATGTTGCATAATATTGGGCTTGTTCAACATATTCACTAATTGAATTACTATCTGTACTTGCTGAACCAATTGTTATAGTCAATTCATTTATTTCTTCATGGAAATCAGTTGATAAAAATTCTTCTCCATTTATATTAATTGTAACAGTCTTCTTTGTAGTTGTTTCATCTGTGCCTTCTTCATTTTCCGTATCATTTATTTCCATATAGTCTTTACTTATTTGTCTAATCTTTTTCTTTCCCTCTTTGTTAAATTTAACATCTAAATATACTACAACTCCAGAAGTGTCTGAATTATATAAAACACTTGCACTTTCAATATCATCATTTGTCATTAATACTGTTTTATCATTTGTATCTACTATTTCAAATTTTCCACTTGCTAATAAATGTGATAAAGTGGTATCTGTATTGTCTGTATCTGGTAGTTCTACATATATATTTCCGTTTTCCTCATTTAATCTTACTTCATAATTTGATATATTTGCAGTTTTTAATCTTCCTTTTATAATTTTTTCAGCCTTTTTATAATTTTCTTTTGTTTTACTTTCTTCACTATTTTCTGGAACTTGTTCTTTTGTGTATGAATTTTCGTCTGCGCCTTCTGGTATTGATTCTACAATATTTCCTTCAGAATCACGGATTACCTCATGTATATGATCTCCCACTTTTAATATTGTTAATCTTGAACCTTTTAGTTTTGAGCCTAATTCATATTCTGGTAAAATATTGTTATAAGATGCTAATTTTTTTACATATATTCCTCCAAATCCTATTACAATAACTAATACCATTACTAATATTATTAGTGCAATTCTTAATTTTCTTTCCACTGTTATCAATCCTTTCAATTATAATAATTTTGTATCATTAATAATAAGTTCAAACCATATTTTTAAATATTTTGCTGCAAATTTACTCATTATCATTCTATCTATAAATATTTCAAAATAATCTAATACTGGACATATTTCTGTATCAATTTTAATTGTTAAAACTATTTTTCTTTTTTCTTTATCTAAAGTTAATTGTGCATCTGTAACTGCATAATTTACTTTATCATGTTTATCAAATGTTGCTATATTTGTTTTTACGACTCGATTTCTATGAACATCTGATTTATCTGCTAAAATTAATGCAGCAGAAATATCACTTACAGCTGTTCCTGTTGCTTCATCATGGTTTCCTATTGCTGTCATAATTTCTGTTCTTAATTGTGCATCCATTCCCATATCTTTCAAAATGTCATATGCAAGTATTGCTCCTGAATGTGCATGGTCTTGCCTGTTTACACAATTTCCTATATCATGCAAGTATCCTGCTATTTTTGCTAATTCCACTCTTTCTGGTGGATATCCTAAATCTTGTAAAATTTTTCCTGCCCTTTCTGATACAATTGATGTATGTCTTATAGAATGTTCTGTATACCCTAATACATTTAATTGTTGCTGTGAACCACTCACTAGGGCTTGTACTTCTGGATTTTTCTTTACGTCCTCGAGTGTTATCATTTTTTTAATAACCTTCCTTTCAGTTCATTTGTATATTAACTATTGAATTTTATAATAAATAAAAAGAAATTTCAACCCTTTTCGGTGAAATTTCTTTTTATTCTAATCTCTAATCTATAATTTCTAAAATCTATTTCAACAACTCTATTGCTTTTTGTAATTGTTCATCAACCTCTGTTTCTTTTTCATCTATAAGTTCATGATCAGGTGTTATTCCTACTTTATTAATTTTATTTCTGTTTGGAGTAAAGTATTCTTTTATTGTTATTTTTAGTCCACTTCCATCATTTAATGTATATAACTCTTGTATAACCCCTTTTCCAAAAGTTTTTTCACCTACTATTGCTGCTTTTTTGTAATCTTGTATTGCTCCTGCTAATATTTCTGATGCACTTGCTGTTTCACCATTTACTAAAATTACAATAGGTACATCTATAATAGGATTATTTTCTGATTTTTCTATTTCTTCTGTTTTATTTTTATCTGCTGTTATTAGCATTGTAGAATCTTTATCTAGGATATAATCTGTTATCTGTAATGCTTCGTCTACTATTCCTCCACCATTATCTCTTAAGTCAATAATCAAAGCTTTTACGTTTTTATTTTTTAATTCTTCATAAGCTTCTTTAAATTGTTTTGCACATCCTTCATCAAAAGTAGCAAGTTCTATATAACCTATATTTCCTTCTAATACTACTCCTTCTACTGGATACAATTCTACACTTGATCTTACTAATGTGTAATTAATTTTTTGCCCATTTCTTATTATTTCTAGGTCAACTGTTGTACCTTCTTCACCCTTTATATTTGTAGACATTTTAGATAATTCACTAGCATCATATGATACTCCATTTACTTTTGCAATTATATCTTTCGCTTGTAATCCTGCTTTTTCTGCTGAACTATTTTTTATAGTAGAAGAAACTCGTATTAAATTGTTTTCAGTGTCTGCTTCCATATAAATTCCAATTCCAACATAATTTCCAGTTGTATATGTTGTAAATGTTTGCATTTCTTCAGGAGTAAAGTATTCTGTATATTCATCTTCTACTGCACCAATATATCCTTTTATTGCTGCTTCTATCATTTTACTTTCATCAATATCATATAGATATTTATTATTTAGTAATTCTTTAAAAGAAGTTAATGTTGCTCCTAATCCTGTTGTATCTCCTTTTGTTACTGCAATATATTTTATTCCTCCACCTTTATATAATAAAATGCTAGTTATACAAAATGTTACTACTGCAGTAATAACTACTATCATAGTAGTTTTATAAAATCGTGATAATTTTTCTTTGTTTATTTGCATTTATACCTCTCCTTTATATTTTAATTGCAAAAGTTAATGAACATTATGTCTTAAATATTTTGTATAAATCAGCTCATCAATTTTATAATATTGGGCTTGCAAAAATGCAAAAATAATAAAATAAATTTTATTATTTTTGCATCTAATCTTTGTTGCCACTATATATTATATTCATAATTTATTTTTATAGACCTATATATGGCGCTGGATCTACATATGTACCATTTTTTAATACTCCAAAATGTAAGTGATATCCTGTTGAAGCACCTGTAGAACCAACAGTTGCAATTACCTCTCTTCTTGATACTTTTTTATTTAAACCTACATTAATTGACGAACAATGTGCATATACTGTAACTAATCCTCCACCATGACTTACCATAACATAATTTCCAAATCCACTACCACAACCACAACTTTTTGATTTTCCATAATTATGTGAACATCCTGTATAAACTGCTATAACTGTACCAGATTCTGCTGCAAGTATTGATTTTCCCTTTGATGCTGCCAAATCTATTCCTTTATGATATGATGAACCTCCTGCAAGTGGGCTACCTCTTGACCCAAAATATGAAGATACTCTTGAAAATCCTGGACATGGAAATTGTAAACTACCACCAGAATATGAACCTCCTCCATTTCCATTTGCTTGTGCTAATTTGCTCCATTCATCTAACTGTTGTGCTAATTTTTTAGCAGTCTCATCTTTTTCTTTTTGTAATGCTGCATCTGCTTCATTTAATTTTGAAACTTCTTTCTCTCTTTCATTTTTCTTATTTATTAATGCAGTTTTTTGTCTTTGAACTTGTAATTTATCTTCTTCTGCTTTAGTCTTTTTTTCCTCTAACACTACTTTTTTATTTTCTATTTCTTCTTTTTCTCTTTCTAATTCATCTAATAATTGTTCATCCAATTCTAATATTTCACTTAAAGTATAATAACTAGATAAAAAATCTGTTAGACTAGTTGAGTTTAAAAATACATCTAAAATTGTTTTTCTTCCATATTTATATTGTCTAAAGACTCTTGTACATGCAAGATCATATTTTTTATCATATTCTGCTTTTTTTTGCTCTAATTCTGTTTGTAATTCTGTTATTTCTTTTTCTAATTCCTTTAAGCTTTTTTGAACCTCATCTAATTCATATTGAGTTTTACCAATATCATCATCTAATAATTCAATTTTTTTTCTTTCATCTGATAGATTGTTTTGTATTTCATCTAGTTGTCTTTCAATTTCATTGATTTCATCTTTTGTATCTTGTATATCTTGTTGAGTTATTGCATATGTACTATATACCGTAGAAAAAATTAATACTGTTACTAATAATAACGATAATACTATTTTTATTTTTGTTTTCATTTCTCTTCAATTCCTTTCGTTTGTATTTCTTATATTTTTCTATAATCTCACACCTCTAAGTATTTACGCATTGACATTCCACTACCTAATACACCAATTCCTATTCCTATTGCAAGATACATTATCATAATTAAATTAATCATATCTGCAAATGAGACTAAACTTATATTTAATTTCTGTAATGTTTCAACTTGTACTGCTTGTACTGCAATAGCATTATATGCAAATCCAACTATTATGATAGTAATTAATGCTGATATTATTCCAATTATCATTCCCTCTACTATAAATGGCCATCGTATAAAATTGTTTGTTGCACCTACATATTTCATGATTGATATCTCTTTTCTTCTAGCATGTACTGATAGTTTTATAGTATTTGATATGATAAAAATTGATATTATAATTAACGCAACAAGAATTACTAATATTCCTATCCTTAAACCTTTTGCTATTGAAGATAATGTTTCTATTGTGTTGTCTGTTGCTACAATGTCATCTATTATTTTTTTATCATTTACTCTTATTTCCCTTATTTTTGTTTGAACTTCTTTGTTTAAAGATAAATCTGTTAATGTAACTGTGTATGATGCTTCTACATAATCTTCTGTGACTCCCTCCATAAATTTATCATGGTCTTTCATATCTTCTTTCATCTGATTTAGGGCATCTTCTTTTGACACATATTTTGTGGTGTTTACTCCTTCTATTTTCATTATCTCTTGCTCTACTTTTTTTATTTCTTCATCTGTTGCATCCTTTACTATAAATGCTTGCATTCCTTGTTGTTTTTCTATGTTTGATACTATATGATTAATATTTTCTCCTAGTATAAAGAATGCTCCAAACATTAGCATTGTTAAACACATGGTTGTTATTGAAATCATTGTAGATTTTTTGTTTTTTAAGACATTTCTAAAACCTTCTCCAATCAAATAACTAATAATATTATATCTCACTATTATAACCACCTTTTTTATCGTCTCTTACTATTACACCTTTATCTATTTGAATTACTCTTTTTTTCATTTCATCAACTATATCTTTTGCGTGAGTTGCTACTACAACAGTTGTTCCTCTTAAATTTATTTCATTTAATAGATTCATTATGTCCCAAGCTGTTTCTGGGTCTAAGTTTCCTGTTGGTTCGTCTGCAATAATCATTGATGGATTATTGACTAACGCTCTTGCAAGTACTACTCTTTGTTGTTCTCCTCCTGATAATTCATTTGGATACATTTTAGCTTTCCCACTAAGTCCTACTAATGATAAAATCATTGGAACTTGTCTTCTAATATGTCTAGGAGTTGCCCTTACTATGTACATTGCATATGCTACATTATCATAAACTGTTTTATCTGGTAATAATCTAAAGTCTTGAAATACTACTCCCATACTTCTTCTTAAATATGGTACTCTACTCTTTTTTAAAAATGTAGTGTCTTTTCCATTTATTATTATATTTCCTGAAGTTGGTTCTTCTTCTTTTAATATCATTTTTATTAATGTTGATTTTCCTGAACCTGATGCACCTACTAAAAATGCAAATTCTCCTTTTTCTATTTTAAAATTGGCATTTTCAACAGCAGCTTCTTTTGATGTTCCATATACCTTTTTTACATTTCTAAATTCTATCATTTTTTGCTCTCTTCCTTAATAGATTTAAAATAATTAAATTAACAATATCTAAATATTTGTATTATTAAGATATTATACAAATTTTCAATACTATATAATATAACATTTTTCTATAATTATATAGAATTTTTGCTATATAAATATATACATTTATATCATAACAATAAACAGAATTTATTTCAAGACTTTTTTCTCAATATTTTTTACTAATTTTTGGTTATTCTTCCTTTTTCTTACGCATTACTTGTTTTTATGCCGATTTCTGTTACTTTGTAAATTTTTTGTGTCCTTATTTTATTCTTTGCTTAACAATTTCATACATTATAATTCCTGCTGATACTGATGCATTTAATGAATTTATTTTTCCTTTCATTGGAATTTTTACTAATCCATCGCAGTTCTTTTTTACCAAATCACTCATTCCAAAGCCTTCACTTCCTATTATTATGGCTATCCCATCTCTAAAATCTTGGTTATAATACATAGTTTTAGCTTGTCCATCAGTTCCATAAATCCATACATCATTTTCTTTTAGATATTTTATGGTTTCATTTATATTACTAACCCTTGCTATTTTTACATGTTCTACTGCTCCTGCTGAAGTTTTGGCTACTGTTGCATTTACTGCTACTGACCTTCTTTTAGGTATTATTATTCCATGTACTCCTGCTGTTTCTGCTGTTCTAATAATTGAGCCTAAATTATGTGGATCTTCTATTCCATCTAAGATTAATACAAATGGTTTTTCTTCTTTTTCTTTTGCATATTCTAATACATCATATACATCACAGTATTCAAATGGTGGAACTATTGCTATTACTCCTTGATGATTTTTTGTTTCTGATATTTCATCTAGTTTGGATTTTTGAACTTCTACCATTACTATTCTTTTTTCTTTCGCTTTTGCTATTATTTTATTTATTGAACCATTCTTCTCTCCAGATTGTATAAATATTTTGTTTATATCTTTTCCAGATTCTAATAATTCTAAGACTGGATTACGTCCTTCTATTATATCTTCATATATTTTTTCTGGTTTGTTATTATCTGTTGTTATATTATTGTTTTTGGTTGTATTTTGTTTTGAATATATATTTTTATTCCTATTATATTTCTTACCTTTTATTTGATGATTATTTTTTTGTTGTATTCTATTATTCATATTCTTCTCCTTTTTATATATACCATTATTTCTTCTATAAAACGGGCGATTACTAATCGCCCCTACTCGCTTTTTTTTATTTTATATATGCATTTAAGATTCGTCATCTAGTTTCAAAACCGATAAGAAAGCTTCTTGTGGTACTTCGACATTTCCTATTTGACTCATTTTCTTTTTTCCACGTTTTTGTTTTTCAAGTAGTTTCTTCTTTCTTGTTATATCTCCACCATAACATTTTGCTAATACATCTTTTCTCATTGCAGAGATTGTTTCTCTTGCTATTATTTTTCCTCCTACAACTGCTTGAAGTGGTATTATAAATAATTGTCTAGGAATAACTGTTTTTAGCTTTTCTACCATTTTTCTTCCTCTATTATAAGCACTGTCTTTAAATACTATAAATGATAAGGCATCCACTGGTTCATTGTTTACATGTATGTCTAGTCTTACAAGTTCTGAACGTCTATATTCTTTAAATTCATAATCAAAAGACGCATATCCCTTTGTTTTAGATTTTAAGTTATCAAAAAAATCATATATTATTTCATTAAGTGGCATATCATATATTAAGGTTACTCTGTTTTCATCTAAGTATTTCATATCTATATAAACTCCACGTCTGTCTTGACATATTTGCATTAGATTTCCTACATATTCTTTAGGTGTATATATTTCTGCTTTTACTATTGGTTCTTCAATATAAGATATTTCTTGACTAGAAGGTAAATCTGTAGGATTATATAAATCTAATATTGTACCATCTGTTTTATGTACCTTATATATAACTGATGGTGCAGTAGTTATTAGTCCTAAGTCAAATTCTCTGTCTAATCTTTCTTGTATTATTTCTAAGTGTAATAATCCTAAAAATCCACATCTAAATCCAAATCCTAATGCTGCTGAAGTCTCTGGTTCATATTGAAGGGCTGCATCATTTAGTTTTAATTTTTCAAGTGCTACTTTTAAGTTTTCATATTGGCTTCCATCCATTGGATATATTCCACAATATACCATTGGATTTACTTTTTTATATCCTGGTAATGCTTCTTTTGCTGGATTTGAATTAACAGTAATTGTGTCTCCAACATGTATATCTTCTAGATTTTTTATGCTTGCTGCAATATATCCAACTTCTCCTGCTTTTATTTCATTTGATTCTATATATGTTCCTGGTTCAAAATAGCCTACCTCTGCTACTGTAAATACCTTGTTTGCTTTCATAAGTCTTATTTCGTCTCCAGGTTTTATTGTTCCTTCAAATACTCTTACATAAGCAATTGCTCCTTTATAATTATCATAATATGAATCAAATATTAAACATTTAGCTGGTGCATTTTCATCTCCTTCTGGTGCTGGAATATCTTTTACAATTCTTTCTAATACTTCTTCAACATTTAATCCTGTTTTTGCTGAAATGCATGGTGCTGTTTCTGCTTCAATTCCTATTATATCTTCTATTTCACTTTTTACTTCGTCTGGTCTTGCATTTGGTAAATCTACTTTATTTATTACAGGTATAATTTCTAAGTTATTGTCTATTGCTAAATATACATTTGCTAAGGTTTGTGCTTCAACTCCTTGAGAAGCATCTACTACAAGTATTGCTCCATCACATGCTGCTAAACTCCTAGATACCTCATAATTAAAGTCAACATGCCCTGGTGTGTCTATTAGATTAAAAACATATTCTTCTCCATTTTTAGCTTTATATACCATTCTTACTGCTTGTGATTTTATAGTAATTCCACGTTCTTTCTCTAATTCCATATTATCTAATACTTGACTTTCCATCTCACGTTTAGATAATACTCCTGTCATTTCTATTATTCTATCTGATAACGTAGACTTTCCATGGTCTATATGTGCAATTATACTAAAATTTCTAATATGTTCTTGTCTATTGTTCAAATTCATCATCTCTCCTTGTAAATTTATTGCTATTTTATCATACATTTTTTGAAAGTACAATTTTTTTATGTTAATTTTTCCAATTCCTTAATTTTATCACGTAATTCAGCTGCTTCTTCAAATTCCATATTTTGTGCATGTTTTAACATCTCTTCTGTCAATTTATTAATTACATCTTCTATACTTTCCTCTTCTTTTATATCGTATTCTGATTGAATATCTTCAATTATTGTTGCTCTTATAGTATCCCTTACACCTTTTCTAATTGTTTGTGGTGTTATATTATTTTCCTTATTGTACTCTTTTTGTATTTTTCTACGCCTATTTGTTTCTTTAATTGCTTTTTCCATAGATTCTGTTAATTCGTCTGCATACATTATAACTTTTCCATCTACATTTCTTGCTGCTCTACCAATAGTTTGAACTAATGAACGCTCTGAACGTAAAAATCCCTCTTTATCTGCATCTAGTATTGCAACTAATGATACTTCTGGAATGTCTAGCCCCTCTCTTAAAAGATTTATACCTACTAAAACATCAAATTTTCCAATTCTTAAATCTCTTATTATTTCCATTCTTTCTAATGCTTTTATATCTGAATGCATATATCTTACTCTTATATTTACACCTGCTAAATAACTTGTTAAATCTTCTGCCATTTTCTTTGTAAGAGTTGTAACAAGTACCCTTTCATCTTTTTCTGTTCTCATTTTTATTTGACCTATTAGGTCATCTATTTGATTTTCTACTGGTCTTACTTCTATTTTTGGGTCTAATAGTCCTGTTGGTCTTATAATTTGTTCAACTACATTTTCCTTAGAATGTTCACTTTCATATTCTGCAGGTGTAGCTGATACAAATATTACTTGATTAATTCTATCTTCAAATTCATCAAATTTTAGTGGTCTATTATCTAATGCAGATGGTAGTCTAAATCCATATTTTATTAGGTTTTCTTTACGTGCTCTATCACCATTAAACATTCCTCTAACTTGTGGAACTGTTGCATGTGATTCATCTACTAATAGCAAAAAGTCCTTTGGTAGATAATCAAATAATGTAAAAGGTGCTGATCCTGGTGCTCGTCCACTTATATGTCTTGAATAATTTTCTATTCCTTGGCAGAATCCTGTTTCTCTCATCATCTCAATATCAAAATTTGTTCTTTCCTCAATTCTTTGTGCTTCTATTAGTTTATCATATTCTTTAAAATATTTTATTCTTTCTTGTAATTCCTTTTCTATATCAACTATAGCTTTATCTAATTTCTCTTTTTCTGTAACATAATGAGAGTTAGGAAATATCATTACATGATTTCTTAGACCTACAACCTTTCCAGTTAAAGGATTTATTTCATTTATCTTTTCAATTTCATCTCCCCAAAATTCAACTCTAATTGCACTTTCACTTTGGTCAGAAGGATAAATTTCTAACACATCTCCTTTTGCTCTAAAAGTCCCTCTTTTGAAGTCTATTTCATTTCTGGTGTATTGCATATTTATTAGTCTTTTCATAATTTCGTCTCTAGACTTCTCCATTCCTGGTCTTAAGGAAACTATCATGTTTTCGTAATCAATAGGGTCTCCTAAACCATATATACAAGAAACAGAAGATACAATTATAACATCTTTTCGTTCAAAAAGTGCAGCAGTAGCTGAGTGTCTTAATTTGTCAAGTTCATCATTTATACTTGCATCTTTTTCAATATAAGTATCACTAGAGGCAATATATGCTTCTGGTTGATAATAATCATAGTAGCTAACAAAATACTCTACATTGTTCTTTGGGAAGAACTCTTTGAACTCACTGAACAACTGTCCGTGCTAGTGTCTTATTATGTGCTAAAACTAATGTTGGCTTTTGTACTTTTTGTATAATATTTGCCATTGTGAAAGTTTTTCCGTGAGCCTGTAACCCCTAGAAGTGTCTGGAATTTCTTCCCTTCCATTATTCCCTTACTTAAATATTCTATTGCTTTTGGTTGGTCGCCTGTTGGCTTATATTCTGATACTAATTCAAACATTTTTCCTCCTTTGTGACCGATAAAAATGACATCTATTAACCAAAAATTCGTGTAATAAAGCGAACAAATTCGTGTAATTTGTTCGCCTTTTTTCGCTTTTTCGTAAACATAAATAGCAATTACACGAATTCGGTCACAAACTTTATATTTTTAAACTAAATAATTCTAAATAAAACTATTTAAAACTAAATGTATTTTTTATTAATATCTCTATTTTAGCATTTTTCTATAAAAAATACAAGGTATCTATAACCTTGCATTTTTATCTATTATTTACTTGATTATGCAACTAATGACATATAATATTCTTGCATTATTATATCTGTTTCTATATCACTACAATCAATAATTTTAGGTTGTTCTTCTGATTCTATTACTCTTTCAATAAATGGTTCTAAATCCTCTAAGCAATCTTGTATTATTTCATTTTTATCTGTATAGTTTTCAAATGTAATCATTGTTGAAGAATGCCCTAATAATTGTGATATAGCTTTCATACTAAAATCATTTTTTGCTAATATTGTTGTGTAAGTAGTCCTTAATTTATGAAATGCTAAATCTGGTAAATTATTATCTTCTTTTAATTTTTTAAAATGCTGAAATATAAATCCTCTACTTCTTGGTCTACCATATGTAGAACAACACACAAATCCTAAGTCTTGAAAAGGATTAGTCTTATCATTTTTTCTTCTATTTCTTCTTGCCTCATATTTTTTTCTTTCTTCTAATATAGTTTCAAAAACCAAATCTGGTATATCTAATACTCTATAACTAGATTTTGATTTTAATTGAACCTCTTGTTTTGTGAATGTCTTTACTGCCACATCTTCTTTTTTCAAACCCTTCTTTTTTCCTAACTGTCTTTGAACATATAATTTTCTGTGCATATAGTCTATATCTGTATATTTAATTCCATTTATCTCACTTTTACGCATTCCCATTAAAACTGCAAATAGTATATGCAAATATACTGGTGTATTTTTGCTTGCCTTTATAAGGGTAACTATTTCTTCAATTTTATATGTTTTCTTTTCATCTATTACTAAAGTATGATAATTATTATTAAATTCTTCTATTTTTTCTTCTTTTGTTTCTTTATCTTTACTTGGTAATTTTATTCCACTTGCAATATTAGTAGGTATGAATTTTTTTATCACTGCATCTTTTAATGCCGTATTTACTACTGTTTGAAGTATTCTAGCAACACTTGGAGAATAATCATACACTTGCTTATATAACTTTTTTATATGCCCTTTCTTTAAATCTACAAGTTTTAAATTTCCTATATTAGGTATGATATGGTTAAAAATGCAATTTTTATAAGTATCAACACTGCCTGCTGATTTTAACCTATCTTTTATAATAAATTCATACCAGTATTCCATATACGTTTGTACTGTTACATTTGTATATACAACATAAGTTCTATTCTCTAATTGTGCTATTACTTTATACTTTTCCCTTTCTGCCTCTTCTTTCTTTAAAAATCCAGAATGTTGTACTGGTCTTTGTGAATTATCTTCTAATGTTAAAATTACTCTAAAGCCATATTTGTTTTTAATTGGTGTTACATTATATACTTTATAATCTATATATCTTATAGGTTTTAATTCAATTGCCATTTTTTATGCCTCCATTTCTTCTACTGAAAATGTATTATTCATAAATGCTAAAATACGTTCCTTTTCTTCCATTACATCACAGTAAATTTCAAATGTAGTATGTGGATTAGAATGTCCTAATAATGCTGAAATCTTTATAATTGGAACTCCTTGTTCTATTAATATGGTCGCAAACGTATGTCTTAATCCGTGAACTGATATATTTGATATACTAAGTTTTGGACAAATATTATATAGATATTTATTAAAAGAATTTGGTATATGTGGTAAACCTGTTTTTTCTTGAAAACTAATATAATCATAATCAACAAACTCTTTATATAGTTCTTTACATTCTTCTTTTTTTCTTTTTCTTGTTTTAACTGCCTTTATTATAACCTTTGGAACTCTTAATGTTCTGTAGCTATCTTTTTTGGGTGGTTTTTCTGTAAGTTCATACTTATCTACTTTTACTCTTATTGCCTCTGGATTATCTGCCATAGATGCATCATTAACTAATTGTCTATTTATTTTCACAATTTGATTATCTAAATCAAAATCTGAAAATTTTAATCCCATAATTTCTCCCTTTCTTAATCCACAAAATAAACCTAATAATATTTCTAAATACCAATTACTACTTTTAGCACTTTTAAGTAGCTTTCTCAATTCATCTTCTCTTAATATTTTTATCTTTGGCTTTTCCCTATAATACTTTTCTGTATTTTCAATAGGATTATTATTTATATAATTATCTTTAAATGCATCTTTCATTGCAAGATTTAATACTTCTCTACATTTATTTCCTGCTGACTTAGTCATTTTAGATAATTCTTTTAATATAGAATTAAAATAATCTGTATTTGTAAGTTTTAACTTAATATTTGCACTACCATCATTATTTCTTAATAATGGAATTATGAAATTATAAATAACATAAGCTACTCCTATTTCATAATTTTTATTATCTTGTTCTTCTCTAAATACATATTCAAACCAATAGATTAAATAATCTGCTAGCATTACTTCTTTATCTATCATAAGATGATTTGCAGTAAGTTCTCTTATAAATTGTTCATTGTGCTTTTTATAGCTTTCTTCTGCCTCTTCTTTTGTTTTAAAACCTCCGACTTTTCCATACTTAACTTTATAATTGTCTTGTAATTCCTTAGTTCTATGATACCAAGAACCTCTTTCATAAAAAGCTACGCTTTTACTTGTATTCATTCTTTTCTCCTTTACTCTTCACTATTTAACCAATCATCAAAGGACTTTTTAGGAACTCTATAAAGTTTTCCTATTTTTATTACTTTAAAAAAGTGAGTATTTGAATATACATCTTCTAAAAAAATATATACTTTGTTTTTTCCTATTTTAAGTATTTTTTGTATATCATCTGCCTCATACACTTTTTTATTTTCTTCGTCCATTTACTCCCTCCTTTGCAAAATGAAAAGGAGTTACTTATGGTCTATTAATAGAATATAAGTAACTCACTTTTATCTCAATTGTGCGATTTATTTATTTTTTTCAATTCATATACTTGACAATATTATTTATTGTTTTCTATTTTATTTAATATGTTATTTGCCTCTGTAAATATAGTTCTTGATGAGTATAATCTCATTATGTTTTTTAATTCCTCAACAATATCTTTTTCAAAAATGACATTGTTAGATGATAATAATTTATTAAAAACAACTAATGCAAAAGAAAGTATTTCTTCAATATTTAGAGTATAATAAAAAGGAAATTCTGCATATATAATTGAATCTACTTTTTCTAGTACATTTCCTTCTGTAAATTCTATAATATTTATAAGTTCTTTTACCCAATTGCATAAATTTAATTGTTTGTTTTCTTTTAAGTTTTTATATGACATTATAAAATAACATATAACTTGTTTTGTTGTATATTCTGTATTATTAAAAATTTTATTGTATTGCATTTCTACCTCCTATAAAAAAGAAACAAGCTATTAAAACTCGTTTCATCATATTTTTTATTTTATTCCTTGTGCAATTTGCATTGCCTCATTTACTGTTTTTATCATTTTATATGGTAAATTCCCAATTTTTGCACGTAACCTGCTTTTATCTATTGTTCTTATTTGTTCAGCAAGTATAGTACACTCATATTCTAATCCACAAAAATTCTTTATATCAATATGTGTTGGTTGTGGATTTATAACATCTAACTTTTTAGTTATAGGCAGTACCATTACTGTTGGAGAATGTACGTTTCCTGTATTGTTCTGTACTATAAGCACTGGTCTAGTTCCTTGTTGCTCACTCCCTATTGCTCCAGAAAGATTAGCATAATATATTTCTCCTCTAAACACTTGCCTTGTTTCTTTTCTTGTTTCCAACTTTATTGCCTCCATTTCTGGTAATTATCTCTACATTTTCATTTGCTCTTTATCTTCAAATTCTCGTTCCTTTGATGTTTTTTTCATATTTCCACCAAGAATTATCATATATGTAAATATTGCTATTATAATAAAAATTAATATTATTACTGTCATTGTTTCTACCTCTTTATTTTATTTTTATAATTCATTAGACTGCAATAGCTAGTTGCCCATATGAAACTGCAAATATAAAAATTTGCAATCACATATCTGTTACTAACAGATTTATCCTCATTGCGTGCGACGGTTTTTTCTCGCTCAAGCTATGACTAGACAAAAGTATCATTATACCTATTATTTATCATCGCCGTATTGATAGCAACTTCAATATTTATAACTTCGGTATTATTCGCTCACTTAATATAAGGTCTTGGCGTACCTGTTAAGGTGGCTTACTATTTCTAGCAATAATAGGGTTGTATCTAATGAATACTATTCAGTTGTCAATGTTCTTCATATTTTGAGTTTTTTATTTCTCAATAAGAACAGCAACTGAAAATCCCAAATCTTACGTTTTATAAAAAATTTTTTTAACTTTTTTTATAATTTGCTAATTTATCTGCAAAATCTTCTGATTTTATTAGTGATATACTATATTCAATTAACTCACTTTTTAAATCTTCATCTATTTTGTTTTTATTAAAAGAATAACTATTTATTAATGGCATTATCTTTTCAATTACCAAAATTAAAGACTTTTCATCATATTTAGCTTTACTTAATAATTCATAAAATTTTGTTTTATTGTTCATTCCTATTCCCCTTTCAAATATTTTTTCAATTTTTCCATAGCTCTAAATTTTATTTGATATATTGCATTTGGTGTAAGTTTTAAATCATTAGCAATAGTTTCAATACCTTTTTCTTCATAGTAAATTGCAATAATAACCTTTCTTTGTTTTTCAGTAAGTACATTTAAAATATCTTTTTTATTTTCATCTTTTCCCTTAAATGCAAAAAAGGAATGTACGACATCATCTTTGCTAGATAACACGTTCCATTCCTTTTGGTCTAATTGTAGTTCTTGCTCTTTTAAAAATCTCTTATGCTTTAAGTAGTTTATTTTTTTATGTAATAATGCTTTTTTCATATAATTTATAAATCTAGCAAAAACAATATCATTATTAAATTCATTTGGCACAATACCACCTCCTCCCTTTCGAGATTCGGAAATCCAAATGTGACTTTTTCTTTTGATTTTATGTAAATCTCTAAACGTATAAAAAAATAGCCTAAATAATCATTGTTTGTTATTACATTGACTATTTAGACTATTAGAACATAATAAATTTATTTTTTCTGTTCGTTATTTTGCCCCCATTTCTTTTGTATTTTTATAACACATTATTGGAAATTCTTGTATATATTGTAGCACTTTTGCAATGAATATTTTGTTGTATTTTGTCGAACATACCTATTTTTTCATAAAAAATGTCATAAAACCTCCCTTTTGTTAATAACATTACAACAGGATTGAAATTTTCTATAATAGAATTGTTGTAATGATATTAACAAATTTTATTATAGAAAAGGATTTAGGTGAAAAATTTGAAAACAAAAAGAATTAATGGAAAATTAAATATTATTGGGAAAAATCTAAGAAAATACAGAGAGTTAAGAGGTTTAACTCAACGTGAATTAAGTCAAAAGTTAGAATTATATGGATTAACTATTTATCATACAGATATTCATAATATTGAACACGGAAATAAAACTATTAGAGATTATGAAATAAAGGGATTCTGTTTAGCACTTAATATTAGTTTAGATGATATATATGAAGATACAGATAAAGAATACGAATAGGATTTAATATTGTCCTATTCGTTTAAATTTCTCTATAATCATATTCCAAAAACTCCTATTGTTATTTTTTATAATGTTATTGTTTAATTCTATAATTGCCTTTGGGTATATATCATTATATATGTCATTTATTATTCTCATTAAATCGTATTCGTTATATGGTTTACTAAGGTAGTATTGTATCTCTAATTTTCTAATTGTTTCTATATAATCTACAATACTAGCTGAAATAATAAAAAACGTTGGTTTATATTCGCAATATTGGTATTTTTCTATAATATCTATACCTGTCCACCCATTTTTCTTTTTTAAATCAGTAATTACCAAATTCGGCTTTAATTTATCTATCAAAAGCATTTCGCTTTCTTCATCATTTGCAATTCCAACTACTTTACATCTTTTGTCATCTTCTATTTTCTTTTTTATCATATCTGCTATTAATTTATTATCATCTGCAATTACTATTTTTAAAATATCTTCCATTTAACTTTCCTTTCTTGTTGTAATGTTATTAACAAGCTAAGTAAAAAAATATGCTTACCTAAGTTGTAATCACATAAATGTGCAATTATAGTCGATTTTATAATCTTCACAATTAGCAAGTTTTTTTTTAAATTATAGCATACTTTTTTCTTCTCTTCAAGCAACTACTTGGCAAAAATAAAGTTTTTTCTTAATTCTTCACTTTTAGCACGTATAATAAAATTTTTTATTGCTATACTTTTTATTAGAAAAGGAAGGAATTGAAATTATGCAATTATCAGACGCAATAAGAAAAAGAATTAAAAATTTATTGAAAATAAATAATATGAATATATGGAAATTATATAAAGCTACTGGTGTTTCTGCATCTACTCTATCTTATTTTATGAGTGGAAAAAGAGAGTTAATAAATTTGAAAACACTATTGCATATATGCGAAGGATTTAAAATTACTTTGAAAGAATTTTTTGATGACCCATTATTTATAGATGTTGAGCAAGATTAAAAGCATTATTAAGTTAATGCTTTTTTTGTATGAATTTATTTAATAATAAAAAGAAACCTCTTTCGAGGAAAAGAAAATATTTCTTTTTGAAGACAAATTATTCGTCCATTTTAAGGAAAAAAATTTCTTCTGGGTCTTCTACCATACAGTTAAAAGCAATGTCATCTGCACTAATGTACTGCACATATTGCCAGCAACCTATTTTTTCTGTACAGATATGAATGTTTGTCATTGGAAATTTTTTCGTTGCTTTCCAAATAAGACTGATGAAACCTGAAAATTCCTCTTGTCTATTGCAGGTTCCTTCTAGTTTTTTTACTGCATTTTCGTGAAGATATACCCATGCATTTTTTGTCCGTTCTCCAAGTTCTGCTAATACATCCAATGGACATTTGTCTGTTGGTACAATAGTTACTTCTTTTTCCATAGTGCATCCTCCTTAAATTGTTATAGTAAACAGTACCTACAAATACAAGATATTACTCATATTTAAAACAATTATACAACATTTTACATAAAATTTCAAATCAAATAGAACATATTATTTTTTTATTTATACTAAATTTTTCTCTTTTTGCTCTTTTTTTAATTTTCTCCAATTAATACTACCATATATGTCGTTTATTAATAATAATATTGGTCCAACAAGAACAGATATTAATTCTGTTTTTCCATTTATTATTGGTATTAACCACAGTGTAATAATTACAATATCATTAGCTACATAGCAAAATAAACTTAATTCACTTCTTCTTGCTTCAAAATAACTAGCAAGAACACTTGTTACAACAGATAAACTGCTAATAATTAATAAATCTGTATTAAATATTTGTAAGATGAAATAATAAATCCAAAATAATATTAATTGAGATGATAAAGATATAATTATTTCTTTCTTTGATAAAGAACTAATAATTACAACATCATCTTCTTTGTCTTGGTGTCTTAACCAACTTATAATACCAATAATCATTATTGGAAACGTCAAAAATATTGTAATAAGTAATTCTCCATAATATCCTTGATTATATGAAACTATCCCATAAAAGAATACACTTACAAATCCAACAAAATAGCATTCAACTTTTCCTTTTGCCATTAGTAAAGCAGTTATTAAATATGATGATGTATATAATGTATCAATAATATTTCCATTAAATATGACCGATGATAATATAGATGCCAATATTCCTATTATCAAAAAACTTAATTCAAATTTAGTCCAATCGTTAAAATAATCTTTAATCTTTTTTAGCATATATGTCTCCCTTACTCTTTATTTTCTTTCTTCATCTATTTTCTCTTTTAGATATTGTGCAAAATAATCATAATATTTATCTTGTAACTCCTTTATTTTCCAATCATACCCTGTAACAACTTTACGACAATTTTCTGAACCACAAGTGCATTCAAATTTATAATCTTCATTATCTATAAAAGCATAGTCTGTTGTTAATTCTTCATCTTTTTTTATATCTCTCATTGCAACAAAAGTGATTTCTCCCCTTAATCCACAATTTGGATTGCAAGAATGATTTTCAAATAATTTTATATCGTTTTCCTCTTCTTTGTTTTTTGCACCTAGAAAATATTCATCACTAATAGGAAAATAACTATTTATAACTCCTGTCGAAAATATTTCATTTTTTGTGAGTATATGACCACCCTTAATAAAAACAATTTCTCCCTTTTTTATGAATTCTTTGGCGAATACTCCTTTTCCATTTAATCCATTATCTCTTATCTCTACTTTATCTGACATTACTGATTTAACCATATCTATTTTTCCTCCATAGTAGTAACTACTTTTATATTTTTAATAAGTATATATTTCTCAAATACTTGCCTAAATTAGTAGTTTTTATGATTTTTGCCCCTGTGTATTCCGTTGCTTTATTCGATGCAATATTATCTGGATGAACTGTTATTACTGCATATTCATAATTTATTTCTTTTAGTTTTGATATTAGCATATCTTCTAAATGTTTCATAATACCTTTGTTTCTATATTCCTCTAACACCAAATATCCACCAAATTCAGCTATTTTATAATTCTGCATATTTAATAATTCTCTTATTTCTGTTGTATAAGATTCGTCAAAATATAATTGTGCCATTCCTACTAGCTTTTCTTCATCATAAGCACCATATGTAATAATCTTATCTTTATTAAACATATCTTCTAACTCTTCTTCTGTAAAAGGCATAAAAAATTCTTTTCTTTCTAATTTATTTAATACTATGTCTATCAATTCTTTTACTTTTTGTTTTTCTTCCACTTTTATCTCTCTATAACTAATCATATTGTTTTCCTCCTACAAACAACTTTATTTTCTTGCACAATTTAACTTACTTTTTAATTATTTTCTCATATATTTCTTCCCAACTATTAACTCTAATTAATTTTGTTTCAACTCTTATATTGTTTTTACTGTTAAATAATAATGTTTTAATTCCTAATTTATCAACCTTACTACAATTTTCAATAGAATCATCAATAAACAAATCTATTTTTTCATTCTTACAAACTTTCGCTTTATCAAAATCACAAATTAATTTATCATAATTAATATTATTATCTTTTAACTCTTTAATAGTAGTTTTATATTCATCTGTATATAATCTCTTATCTCTAGCTGTAATAATTATAATCTCATTTCCTAAATTTTTGATTTTATTAATATATTCTCCAACTTTAGGCTTAAATGGTGTTTGGGGAATAACATTATCATAATACTTTTTTGCAAACTCAAATTCTTTTTCTTTCATTTCTTTTGGAAGATTACTATATGAAATGTTATTATCTTTTAAATAATTTATATCTATTTTAAAAAATTCTGCTATATATGGCATTAGATAGTCAAAAGTGTTTGTCATTGTATCATCTATATCAATTCCTATTCGCATATTTGCTTTCCTTTCGTTTTCACTCTATTTTAAGTATTTTATAATTTCTTTGTATAGTTTTTCTCTATTCATTACATCTTCATTTTCAATAATGTTTTTAAATTGTTGTAAATTACATAATTTCACTTGCTCTAATTCACTTTCTTGTATTTTTATATTCTTTATATCTATTTTTTCTTTTTTTACAATATAACAGTCATAAATTTGATTATCAATATAATCCTCGTCTATTTTAACATTATCTTTGTATGTAAGTATATATTGTAATTCTTTTTCATTTACCTCTATACCAAGTTCTTCTTGTGTTTCTCTTATAGCTGACTCAATAGATGTTTGATTACTTGATACGTGTCCTGCTGAAGAAACGTCCCATTTTAGAGAATTTTTCGTTTTATCTTTTGCTCTTTGTTGCATTAATAAACGTCCCTCTTTGTCAATAATAGCAATTACTACTATTTTATGCCATAATCCCTCTTTGTGTATTTGAGTTCTTGTTACTATTTCTCCTGTTTTATTTCCGTTTTCATCTAATACATCAATTAATTCTTCCATCAATAATCTCCCACCTTATAAACTTATATTTTCTCTATTCTCTTATTGCTATCATCAATTCATTATCTTGTACCATTCTATTAGCATTTTGATATTCAAATCTTGCTCCTGTGAAATATACTTTATAACCTTTATTTTCAAAATAGTCTTTACTTATTTTTAAAACTTCATTAACCTCTTGTTCTGTCAAATTGTATTTTACTCTTAGTTCATAAAAAGTATATTTTACAAATTCTTCATTTTCCTCTTCTTTTTTACTTATTAATTCTATAATAAATTGTTTTAAATCCTTATGCATATAACCACTTCCTATTTTTACGTCATTATAGCATAGTTTTACAAAAAATAAAAGGTATGCAGAACTATTTTTCCACATACCTCTCGTTTTTAATACATTGGTGTTCCATACCCTAAAATTACACTACTATTTGCATCATAATCTTTTTGTTTGCATATATCTCCACTTGAATTTCCCTCAATTGTATAAACTCTTCCATTTTCATACTTTTCAACTATTCCAACGTGGTCGGCTTTTCCGTCATTGCTATCTGCCCAGTCAAAAAAAATAATATCTCCTGGTTTTGGTGTATAACCTCTTTCTTGCCATAGTCCACAAGTTTTAAACCACGCAACACCCTCGTTTTGACAACTTGCGAATTTAGGTATAGTTCCTGCAGTTATATAACCACATTCATTTGCACACCAACTTACAAAACAAGCACACCATTCAACTCTTGATTCAAAACCATACCAACTCCAAAATGTTTGTCCACCAACATTACCTACTTGTGATAATGCTACTTGTACTATGTCATTACTGCCTATTGTAGAACCATAAAGAACATATGACCACATTGAATTATATTCTTCTTTTTGTAGCTCTGCTAATTGTTGTAGTTGTTGTTCATTAAAGTTATATCTTTGTATCATTTCTTCAGCTGACCTACTTTGAATATCTATATACAAAACTTTTCTTTTGGTTTTTACTAATTTTGTATTTCCATTTTCATCGGTTGTTTCAATTTCTCTTTCTTGCTCTTTTACACTTGAATTTATGATATTCATTTCCCAAAATATTGCTTTCAGCGTGTTAATCTTATTATCATTTAAAGTTATTACATCTGTTGTTTCCTCTCCATTGCTTACAATAACTGAATAAACAGAAAGTATATCTTTCCATTCTGCACGATTTGATTTTATTTCATAATCATCATATTTATTATTTTTTTGAATATTAGTAATTTCATTTGTAAAGTCAATATTTATATCTCTAATTACTGAACTCATTGTTTTATCGCCTACGCCATTTTCACTTGAAAAGAATATTCCAAATACAGAACTACATATTAGACCAATTAAACATATTATTATAATAATAAGACCTGCAATCCACCCTCCTGCTATTAAAAATGCAATAAGTGCTTTTGTTCCTGCTATTATTGCTTTTATTGTTGTAATAGTAGCTTTTATTCCTACTTTTATTCCTTTTATAGTAACTTTTGTTGTTGCTTTTGCCACTTGATACATTTTCTTTGCACCTTTTACTGCCCCTTTTGCAGTTCGTTTTGTTGTTTTGTATGCTACCTTTCCAGTTTGTTTTGCGTTCTTTATTGTTTTATTTGCATTTTTTATAGTTTTTTTTGTGTTTTTTATTTTATTTTTTGCACTTTTTATTGTGTTCTTTTCTATTTTTTGTTTTATCTTTTGACTAGCTTTTTGTATATTCTGTTTTGTTGTTTTTACTGATTTTTTTCCATATTTATTAAAATTATTTATACTTTTATTAAAAGCTATTTTTGTTTTTTCTTCTATCTTGTTTATTCCATATTCATTTGGACTATTTTCTTCATTTTCTTTTGCATTGTAATTTGATTTTTTCTTTATGTTATAAAAGTTTTCTTTTAATTTTTCCTTATATATTGATTTTCTATCTACTGTTTTTATTGGAGTTTTGATTTCTTGTTTTTTTCTTATTTTTATATCTTGCAAAATTCCACCTCCTAGATTATTTTTCTTGCTACAACTACTAATCTTCCGTTTGGATTTGAATATTCACAAGTAGATAATGTAATTAATCTGTCGCCATATTCTGCTATTTTTTCTGTATCATAGAAAGAGAGTTCTTTGCACTTATTCACAAATGCTTTGAACTCTCTTTCATCTTTTGCATTATAAAATTCGTAATATCTAAATCCTGTGTATGCAATAATCTTAAATACTGCTATTATTTCATATTCTGCTTTTTCTTGCATAGTATAAAATCTTATATTTTTATGATTATTATAATAATCTTTCGATTTATAATTTTCTAATTCGCCAAATACTCTTTTTCCTTTTATATGATGACCATATATAATTAAATTGTCGCTAGTGTCTATGTTACAAATTTCTGCTATATATGGTGTTCCTAAACTTGAATATTTTTTATAGAAATTTCTCTTAAAATAGTAATTTGGTCTATCTTTTGTTTGCATTACTGGGTAATTGATATTTGTATTATCTATTTGAATCCAACCTACTATATCATTATTGATTTTATATAGTTCTTCTATATTTATATTGCTTTCTTCTTTTTGTTCGCTTTCATTTACTATATCTTTTATTTCTTCAAATACTTTCTCTTGTTCATAATCTTCTTTTTTATCTTTATAAATAAAAAAAATGCTAATAAGCGAAATACTTACTAGCATTATAACAAAAGAAATAAATAAGATTTTTTTCATCTATTTATTCCTCCTCTTCAAATTTTTCTTTTGGTTTTGTTGTCATTAGTTTATACAATTCTGTATTCTTTGGAAATACATTTTTAAATGGTATTATTGAATTTCTTGCTTTTATTAGTCCCTCTCCAGTATCAGAATTTGTTATATAGTTCAACTCATTTTCTGGTATATGCAAAAAGTCTGCAAGTTTATCTCTATCTGTTGTTGATTGATTTAACATTATTATAAGTTCACTATTCGATAGCATTCTACTTGCCTCTTCTTTTAATAATAATTCAGTTACATTTTGAGTAATTCCTGTTGCAAAACCTCCATATTTTCTTATTCTTCTCCATAGTTTCTCCATAAAATATGCAGTATATCGATATCTAAATAGCAAATATATTTCATCTATAAATATATATGTTGTTTTTCCTTTTTCTCTATTCTTTGAAATTCTATTTAGTATATTATCTAATATTACAAGCATTCCAACAGGCATAAGTTGGTCGCCCAACTCTATTATGTCATAACATATCATTCTATTATTTACTTCTACATTAGTTGGTTTTGCAAATGTATCTAAACTCCCTTTTGTAAATAATTCTATTGATAATGCAATTTCTCTTGCCTCTGGGTCTGTTTGTTTAAGTAATAATTGTCTAAAATCTTCTAATGTAGGTGGTGTTCCTTTATAGTTATTATCTATATAATTTTTATAAACTGTTCTTGTGCATCTATCTATAAGTGATTTATGCTTTCCTATTGTTGCATCTCTTCCCATTATTTGCTCACATAAAGAAAGCACAAATTCTGATTTATCTCTTATTGGATCTTTACTTTCTCCATAATCTTTATTTATATCTAGTGCATTTATATGGTTATTGCTATTTGCTGATATTTTAATTACTTCTCCACCTAAATTTTGTATAAGTGATTTATATTCTGCCTCTGGGTCTATAATTATAATATCTGCATTTTTATCTTTTAATGCTATTTGTGTTATTTCTTGTTTTGCAGTAAAACTCTTTCCGCTTCCACTTACACCTAAAATAAAAGAGTTACCATTTTGTAACTCGTGTCTATCTATTAATATCATATTTTTTGAAATAGCATTTTTACCATAATAAATTCCGTGTGCATCTTGTATTTCTTGAACTTTCATTGGCATAAATACTGATAAACTTTCTGTTGTTAGTGTTCTAGTTATTTTTACTTTCTTTATTCCATAAGGCATTACTGTATTTAAGGCATCTAATTGTTGGTATCTAAATATTCCTAATTGGCATAAATATCTTCCTGCTATACCTTTTAAATATTCTGTATCATTTTCTAGTTCTTCCTTTGTATCTGCGATATGAACTATTGTTATTGTTGATAAAAACATTCTTTGGTCACGTTCTGTTAGGTCATTTAAAAATTCTTTACTTTCTTCTCTTTGTCTTTGTAAATCATATGGTAATTCTGATGAAAAATTGTTGTGTTCGTTTTGACTCTTCTGCCATTTTGCAATATTAGTTTCAACTTCCATTATCTTTTTTTCTGCTAATTTTATAGCCTCTTCTTTTAAAACTGGTTTCATATCAATACTTAACATCATATTTTTATTTAATTCCGTTAATTCTGATATTATATCGTCTTTAATAAAAGTTGCAAATTCCTTTAAAAATAATACCCTACCATATCTATTTCCAATTTTAAAATAGTCTTCCCTAAATTCAAAGCTATCTGGAGATATATAATCTTTAAAGCTATGCCCTTTTTGCATATTTGCTTTTATATTGAAATTATATAAATCTTCCTCTCCTGTTCTAAAAAAGTCATAAAATATTCTTAATCTTTCATTAACATCTAATTCTGTAAGTTTTGAGTCTAATTTTGCAAATCCTTTTCCTATTTCTAGTTCCTTTGAAGAAAAATATTGCTCTGCATCATTAATATTTTTCTTGTTTGTTGCAATTGTTAATAATTTTTCTTGTATAACTCCTTGCGATTCTATTGAGTTTTTTGAAAATACTTTATTAAGGTCTTCTCTATATTTTGTAAGATTATCATTTCCTACTGGCATTTTTATTTTATTTTCAAAGTCAACTTTATTAAGTCTTCTATTTATAATTGTTATTTTTGGAAATGAATTATAATCTAGTGAATTTGTTATATCTCCATAATTCACAAACATTCTTTCTTGTTCTTCTTTACCTGATACCATATAATTTGTATCTGTAAATTTATAAGTTTTTGAATATCTATTCCTCCCAACTTGAAATATTCCATTTTCGTATATCTTCTTGATTGGTATTGCTTGTTGTACTGTTCTTGGTATTCTGTCTATTTCCTTTTCTTGATTTGGTTTTAAAAAATTTAAAATTTCTTTTATTAGTTTCACTTTTCAATTCCTCCTTTTTTAATTTTTTATATTCTTGTTCTAAAAGTTCTTCATATAGGTTTTCTGGTTTAAATAGTAATACTCTTGGCATTAGTATTTCAGATTTAATCCACGCCCATATAAATTCTTCTGCGTTCATTCCATTGTATTTTACAAAACCTAATACTCCAAATGGAATAGCCCCTAGTATGCAAACCCACGATAATACTTCTAGTCCAAAATGAGGTTTTAATAAAAAATACAATAACACTGCTACCCCACACGCAATTAATGAAAATATAAATTGCCTCATAGATAACCCAAAAAATATTGTTTCTTTATAATCTCTTATTTCTTTGTTTATCTTAATTTCCAATTTATACACCTACCTTTCTATAATCCTAGCATTTCTCTTACTACCCTATCACTCATTTTAACTGTTCCAACTAAAACTAGCATATTAAATACTAACTCGCCTATATAACTCCATACTTGATTTACTGCTTGAGCATTTGTATCTATAACAGGTGGAGAACTTGCAAATTGTGTGAATATTATACAAGCAAGTATTATTATTGCTCCCTCTAAACACACTGCACAAAAACTTTTTATAAAACTCCTGCCTATTTGTTGACTAGGTTCTCCTGCAAAAGTTGAAAGTGGTATCGGTGCTAAAGCAGTGTAAAAGAATATTTTAAAAAATCTTCCATAAACAGAGAATATCATTACAAATGATAAAACCATTACTAATAGTCCTCCGTATAAGTGTTACTGCCCAAAGTGGTATACTCTCAAAAAAATTGCAACTTTCTATTGCTACTATCATTTCTGATGGTAATGTTGATTGCGTTAATCCACCTATTCCTACACTTTCCATTATAGTTTGCATTATTCCTTGTGTTATTTTAAATACTGCTAACATTAATTCTAATCCATATGTTACTGCAGTTTTTGTTAATATAAATCTTATAAATAATTTTAGTACCTGCTCTGGCTTTTTTACCTCTGCAAACGAAGAACAAGTTTTTACAATTCCAAATAAAAAGAATAATACAAGTAAGGCTAATCCTATTGCTTGTATTGCTCCATTTATATTTACTACAATATTCCATATTGAACCACCTTTAAAGTTTTCTGGTGTTTGTGTTATGAGTGTCCATATTTCATTTAATTTTTCATTCCATACACTTAATGCATATTGTAAATTTCCTACTACCCAATTGTCTGACAATTTTTATCGCCTCCTAAAATAAATTTAGAACAAGTCATTTAGACTTGTCCTTTTTCTAACCACCTGTAATTAAATCTAGTATTTCTTTTGCAAAAGTTATTATTACTGCTCCTGCTAATGTCATAAATCCACTTGCCCTTTGTGATGGGTCGTGGCTCTTTAATGCCATTCCTATTTGCACAATTCCCCAAAGCATTAGTATCATTCCTATTGCTCTTACTATACTAAAAATAAATGTAGATAAATTGTTTATTACTGCCAATGGGTCATTTGCTCCAAAGACGTGTGAGGCTTGTGCCACAAATAAACTTACTATCATTATTAATATTAAAATTAATCTTTTTATACATTTGATTACAATGTTTTTACTTATTATTTTCTTTTTCTCTTTCATTTTCATATTCCTCCATTATATAATAATTTTCTATATCTTCCTCTGATAAGAGTTCTGTTGATACCTTTTTAAATTGTTTTATTTCTTGTATATCTTTTACTGCACTTTGTTCTATTTCATCTGGTTCTAATTTCAATATACTTGCATTTGCTCTATCTGTTTTTCCGTGTTCATACGGCTTTGCTTGTCCATCTGTTGTATTTTTAACATTAGGATGTTTTAAAATATTGTACTTTCTATCAACTATTGGCTTTTCTCCTCTAATTAATAATATTGCATTATCATTATCTAACATTCTAATTTCGTCTTGTGTTAATAATTCTCTACCTGCAATTTGATAATTTGTAGAATAACTACCACTATGTCCTGTGCTTTTTCCATAAGTGTTTGTATCAATTGTTTCTTTTCCGTAACATTTCTGATACATACTTAAAACTTGATTGTTCATTTCCGTCCTAAATATAAAAATTCATCACAATTACCTACTATTGATTCCCAACTTTTCTCAAATAAGGCTTTTAATTGTGATAAATTTTGTAATATTATTGATACTGATATATTTCTTGAACGCATAGTTGAGAGTATTTTTTCAAAATCCTGTGGTAACGCAACATTTGCAAACTCATCCATTACAAAATGTACTGGTATTGGTAGTGAACCTCCGTATTTATAATCTGCTTTATAATAAAGGACTTGAAATATCTGTGTATATAGAATACTAACAAGAAAATTAAAATCTGTATTGTTATCTGGAATAATTGCAAATAATGCCATTTTTTTCTCTCCTAATTTATCTAGTTCTAGCTCATCTGTTTTGGTTATTCCCTCTATTGTGTCTAAGTTAAATTTTTCTAGTTTCGATGCAAGTGTAACAATTATTGATTTTAATGTTCTTCCTGCTCCACTGTGATAATCTTTATAATATTTTACTGCTATATGATTTGGATTTTTATGTTCTAATCTTTTAAATAATATATCTAATGCACTTTCATAGTCCTCTTCATCTTCTTTTGGTTTTCCTGCTCTCATCATTTCTGACGCCATTGGAAAGTTCTGTTCATCTTCTGGTGCCTCATATTTTAAATAATAAAACAATGCTGATAAAAGCATAGATGCACTTATATCCCAAAATGGGTCTTGTGCTTGTGAACCTTTTGGTGTTGTACTTTTAAATAAATTACCTACTAATTTTTGAATATCATTATCATCTTGTATATAAACAAATGGGTTATAACAATGACTTTTTTCGGTATTTACTAAGTCTAATACTTTTACTTCATACCCTTGCTTTTCTAGTAATTCTCCGTGTATCTCGTAAAATTTCTCCTTTTGGGTCTAATATTACATACGAAGAATTGCATTGCATTATATTAGGTTTTGCATAAAATCTTGTTTTTCCTGCTCCACTACCTCCAATGACTAAAACATTTAAGTTTCTTCTGTGTTTTCTTGCATTTAGACCTAGCATAACATTTTGAGTTAATATTTTGTTTTGGCTCTTTGGTAATTGCATATACTTTTTATTTATTTGTCTTGCATTGCCCCATATTGCAGAACCATATTCCTTACCTTTTCTATAATTCCTTCTAGTAGATACATATACACCTATTCCTAACAAATAAATGAGTAAAAAAATAAGAATAGATTTTATACTATTCTTGCAAAATTCAATTTCAAATGGTGTATTCATTTTTTGTGGTAAGTTATTTATTATTTCTACTAATCCACCATTTATATATGGTGCTATTAGTAATGATAACCATATTATTACAATTCCTCCTAAACAAAATAAAACAATTTCTGTTTTTTTATCATTATCGTTCACATTGTTCCCTTTCTCTTCTAAATTTAGATTTTCTCTTTGTTGGGGCTTTTATTACTTTTTCTAATATTTCTGTTATAAATTCAGTGTTTTGTTGTCGCCTTAATAAATCGTTTCTTTTATCATTTATTAGATTTATTACTGCACTAAATTCGTATTGGTCTAATTTTATAACTCTTTCATTAACCATTTATATTACCTCGCTTGTTCTTTATTTTTCTTTGACTTTTCTTCTTTTTCAAAATACTCTGCAACTTTTGAATTTATTTCTATAAAATTTGTTCTAATGTCATCTAGTTCTTCTCTAATTTCTTTTCCTTTAGCTTTATTTGTAAGGTCTTTTGGTAGATTAGAAAAATCAAATTTTGAAATATCTAAACCATACTTTTTGCATAGCATATATGAAATACAATAAGTTTTAAATTCTTTCATTTCACTATTTTCAAAATTTCTCATTTCAATTCTTGCTATTTCTTGTATAACAGTTTTTATTAAATACTCTGGTTTTAGACCTCTACACATATACAGTTTATTTTCACTTTCTATATATTCTGCACCTTTATTTCCATTTGGTAAGGCGTCAACCACTTGTCTTGTTACATTTTCTTTATCACATATACTAAATATTGCTAGTAGCATTTCTTTATTTGTATATGTCTTTTCTTTTGGTATAGGTGCATTTGTTTGTGATATATCATATTCATCTTTTGGATTATAGTATACTTTTCCGTCTACTTTATTCGGTTCTAATATTGTCATTGATTTTGCGTTTTCTAATGTATCATAACCTTTATCAATCCAATCTTTCTTTTCCTTTATTTGAATAGCATTAGGCTCTGATTCAAGTATAAGTAAACAGTTACCAACAGAGTATTTTTCAAACCTACTTAATATGTTCAAGTATTGCATAAAGATATTTCCGTCTTTTGAAATCTTAAAAGACATATCGTCCATTTTTTTATATGCATCATTTCTTTTTTTATTTTGCTCTTTCCAATTATTCTTACTATTCTGTTTCTTATAGTTGTTGTTATTACTTGTTCCTAATAAATCATCTATTTCATCCATTTTTATTTGCCCCTTTCTCTTATTTTATTTTTCTTTCTTTTTTTACTTTTTTGTGTGTCTAAATGTTTAGGCTCTTTCATATGTTTTGGCTTATTTTTCTCTTGTTTTTCTTTTACGTGTTTTGATTTTTGCTTTTCTTTTATACCTGTATTTTCTATTTCTCGTTTTTCATCTATTTCTTTTTCAATTTGTTCAAGTTGTTTCTTTACTGATTTTTTACCATTATTATATAGGTTGTCATTTTCTTCTAATTTGTTCTTGGTATCTGAGAAATTCTCTAACTGACTCTCTTCTTCCGTTTTTGTATTACTGGGAGAATTTTCGTTACTATTTTCTATTTCTTCTAGTTCTTTTGGCTCTGCTAATAATTCATCTGCCATTTGTTCATCTTTACTCTTTTCTTGTGTTTCTTTTACTACATTATTTTCTTGTGATTCTTGTTTAATTGTTGCAGTGGTTACTTTTTCAAAATTAAATCTTTCTGCTATACGATTAACTTTTGATGCATCTTCTTGTCTAACCATAATATCTACCATTCCGTCAATTTTTTCATTTTTCTTATCTGCTAAAACACAATATAAAATTCCATACTTTTTTGCCTCTTGTGAAAACTTTTTTAGATTTTCTGCTTTTATTGTAAATATTTTTAGTTCTTTACCTGTTTTTATCATATTGTTAAGTCTTGTTTTGCCTTTTGTTTGCCTATTATCTTTTGACATTGCAATAAGAAAAGCAATAAGATTTTTTGAACCCTCTCCTGCAATTCTTAAAGTAAATCCTATTCCATCTAAATAAATTTTTATAAGTTCTTCAGCTGAATCTGATGCGTTCATTTTTTATTTTCTCCTTTCCCTTTTGAATTTCTTTTTCCTTTTCATCTATATCGTTTATATTCTCTTTCATCTTTTGTGTTCGTTCTTCAATATCTTCGCAATACCCCACCTCCTTTTTTAATTCAAAAATACTATTAGATAAAGCTAGAATATCATTGCATAACTTTTGTCTTTCTTCTGTATCAGTAGTTTTTTGCCTTTTTCTTCTTAAAATCGTTCTTGTATGCATTTTTTTATTCATTTTATCTATAGTTTCTTTTTTATATAGAAAAAGTTCCTCTGTAGTTTTTATATTGTTTCTACAAAGGAACTTTATTTCACTAGATATTACATCCATCTTTTTTATATCTTTTCGCATTTCTGCTGACATTTTAATCTTTCTTCTATTGTTAGGAAATTTTTTTAATAGATAGCAATAGTACAAATATAATTTGTATAAACTGCCTCTATTCTTATTAATATTGTATTTCTGTTTTGTATAATATCTTTTTGATTTTGTTTCTATCTCTGGAAATGGAACTTTTGGTACTTGTGCATTTAATATTCTGTCTTCAATATTTTTTATACTATATTCCTCTCCAAAATTTCTTTCTATTCGTATATTTCTTTTGTAAGGTGGTCTGCATACACTAATTTTATTTGCTCTTATTGTAATTGTATAACCCATTTCTTCTAAAATATTTTTAAAATTCTTATATGAATATGCTTGTGAAATTGCATAATCAATATCATCTTTTGCATTGGTATAATAGTCTGATTTTTGAATATAAGATGTATAATATTTTGTATAATCTATTTTGTGTTTACCACAAGGCTTTTCTTCTATTACACTTAACTTATATTCTCTGCATAGGTCATCTGATATTTTTCTCATTAAAGCATAATTTTCTCTAGTATTTCTATATTTTCTTCCATCTATAAAAGAAACAGAATTTAAAACGTAATGATTATGATAGTGTTTTGTATTTAAGTGAGTTGATACTATGACCTCATATTTATCGCCCCAAAGTTCCTCTGCAAGTTTTACTCCAATTTCGTGTGCTTGTTCTGCAGTTACTTCGCCCTCTGCAAAAGACTGAAATCCGTGATAAGCTAAAACTCCTTTTGTTTTTCCAAATCTTTTTTTCGTAAATATCATATCTTGTAGTGCATTATCTTCACTACAATTTACTCCTGTTACATATAATTGTTTTTCTGTTTTAAAATCTGCTTTTGTATATTCGATTGCATTGTGTAAATCTTTATACCAATTTTTATTTTCTGTTTTCTCTGCATTAGTTGTATATTTTATAACTTTATCAAGTCTATTTTCTACTTTCCATAGGCTTGTAGTTGCCATTATTACCACAACCTCTCTCTTATCATTGTTCTATACTCTTGCCATTTTTTTATTTCATCATTTAAAATTCTTTCGTCAATAAATTCTTTATGATAAGCAACTCTTTCAAGTTCTTTTAGTAATCTTATAAAATCATTTAATGGTTTTAGTATTAATGTATAAACACTTTTGTCTGGTCTTTCTTTTATTTCACATCCTAAGGCTGATTCTCTCATAAAGTCTGAAGTGTTTTTTCCTGCTTTATTTGCTTTCGTTTTTATCTTTTCTAGTTCTGTTGGATTAACTCGTATTCTTAGTGTAAAATCTCTTGTTTCTTCTTTCATTTTCTGCTCCTTTTTTCTTTATTCTTAATGGGGATTGGGGTATGCCCCATAATTTAACAAATGTAGCTACATTTGTCTTGCTTGTTAGGACATTAAAATTTTAATGTCTATTCTCTTTCGCTTTTAATTTTTTTCTTATTTTCTATTGGTTTTATTCCTAATAAGTTGCATAAATATTCGTTATAATCTTTTCCTTTTTTTGTAGGTCTATCTATAATTTCGTACTTATTTGGTAGCACAATTTGCAATGCTTTGCTTGCATTTCTTCCTGCCTCATCATTGTCTAAGCATAGATATATTTTTGTTATTTCTGGGTGTTTTTCTAAGTAATTTTGTATTGCTATTGGTACTTTACTTTCTGAAATGGTACTCGCTGGTTGGTAAACTCCTGCAAGTGAAATCATTGTTTTATCTTCCCATTCTAACCCATATAATTTAAAAAGGGTTGCATAAGATAATAAATCTATTGCACCCTCAAATATATAAATTGTATCTGTTTTTTTATTACTTTCTAGTCTAAATGAATACTTTTTATTACTACCTGTTGCATCATTTTTAAACTTGCTTTCGTTTGTCGCTCTGCACCCTGCATATCTTGCATTTCCTAATTCATCATAGCCTACAAATACAACATTATGATAGTTTTTTTCTTCATAAATCAAATGTTTTTCTATACATTTTTGTATTATTTCTTCATCAATTCCTCGTTTTTTTAGATAAGTTTTTGCTTTATTTTCGTTTATATTTTTTTCTGGTAATATTAGTCTTTTTATTTCTGTTTTTTCTTGTTTTTGAACAAAAACTGGTACTTTTATTTTCATTTTATCTAGTACAATTCTTGCTGATTTTGGAAATGGAACACCTCTTACTTTTTCCATAAAGTCTACTGCATTTCTACCCCCAATTCCCTTTGACTCCCAATTCCAAAATCCATTAGAAATTTTTAAACTATCGTGTGTTCTTGTACAATATTGTGTTTTTGTTTCTCTAATTAATTCGTTTGGTTCGTAGTTTTGTAAATAAGTTAATAAATCTACTTTTTTTGCCTCTTCTACAAGTTTTGGTGGTACATAATCATCTCTCATAATCTATCTACTTTCTTTAATTTTTTGTTTATTTTCTTTTTTATATTCCTGCTCTATTATTTCTATTGAATCATCTATTGTATAAGATATAACCTCTCCTAATCTTCCGTCTGAATTTCTCCAATCTTCATAACATTCTGAAAGTAAATCTTTTTCTTTTAGTAATGCTTTTAATTCATCTTTAGTTAAATTTTTTTCTTTCAATTCATCTTTTATTTCTTGTTTTACTACTAATTCATATGCTTTTTCAATAATTTCTTTAGGAGATTTTTGTTCTAGTTCTTTCTTAAAACTAGCATATTCCTGCTCAACTTTTTCGTTTAAATCCATTTTTAATTTTTGTTCTTTTGTAGTTTCTGTGTCTATTTCTTGTAGCATTTTTTGTCTTGCAATTTCTTCTACATTGCTGAAAAAGTATTTATCTTTATAACTAGAAAAGTAAAATTCGTATTTAAAATGTTCCATCATTTTCTCTAGTTCCATTTTAATACCACTTGCAAAACTCATATCTTCTATGTTTCCATTTTCATTATAATTTACACTAGGTATTGTGTATTCCATAACAAATATTCTATTATCTTTACTTTCTATTATTTTATTTAATTCTTCATAAATTTGTTTTAAAATTTCCTCTGTTTTCATTTTATTATGCTCCTTTCCATACAAAAAAGAGATACTAATTTCTTAATATCTCTCCCGTATTATATTATTTTATTTTTATCATCTCAAAAATTTTTAATTTATACTTTCATTATTTTTTGCTTTATCTCTTTTTAATATATCGTATCTAAATATTGCAATTACAGTAGAAATAAATACAAAAGCAGATGAAATTGAAGCAGTATATGCATTTATTATTAAATCATATATTGTCCATAGTAAAGATTGTACAAGATTTAGCTTTCTTATTGTTTTCATATTTTTACAAGCAACTATCAATGCATAAGTTATTCCACAACCTATTGCCATAAGACTATATATATTATTATATGTGAATATTCCACCAATTAACGTTACTACAATAAATACAACTGTTAAGTATTTAGGTACATTTAAATCCTTTTTAGTATATATATAAGCTACTACTGTAATAACTAATCCTATAACCTGAGTTATCGTTCCAGAATATGCACCTAGTAGCAAAAAATTAAGTCCATATAATACTTTAACGAGTATATTTAAAATTAAATACAGTTTCTTTTTATCTTTTACTTGTATTGCTACTATCATTATTATAGATGCAATTAAACCTATTATTTGTGCAAATATATCCATTTTATTATTCTCCAATACATAAATTTTCTAATATTGTAATAGTTTCTTGATAATCTTTAGCTATAAATACTTGATTAGGTGCTAAATTTCTATAAAAATTATTTACTTCTTCTGAAAGACCTACTAATATTATTTTCTTTTTTGGTTTTATTGCAAGACTTATTTCTGATGATGTTCCTGCTGATATACCACAAGCTATAATAATATCACTTGTTAATATTTCTATATAGTTTCTTCCTGCTTTCATTGTTGTAACAATTGGTATGTCTACATATTCTGAAAATTCCATTCTATCATCTGTTGGCATTATTCCTATAGTTAGTCCACCTTGTTCTTTAGCTCCTTTCAAAGCCTCATTCATAACGCCATATTTTAATCCACCTGTTAAAGTTGCATAACCCTTTTCTGCACAATATTTTCCTAATTCATAGCTATTTACTAGGTCTTGTTCACTTGCTTTTGTTGCTCCCATTATTCCTATTATCTTTTTCATAGATTCCTCCTATAATTAATTTTTACATTTGAATTATAGCATAATTCTTTAATAGTTTAAATATTTTTTCTAATTATACGTCTGTAAATTTTCTATTCTATAAAACTAACATAATCAATATGATATATCTTGTTTATCAATTTTTTAAAAATTAGTTTATTGGTCATTTGTTTAAATAGATTTCTCAATACTTTTTCACTTATTACATATTCCTTATCTGAGCATAAAACCTCATATTCTACTCCAATATCTTCTGTAAATTTATTAGTCGAATAAAATCCATTTCTTAAATAAAATTGTTTTCTTTTGCTTTTCACATCTTCTATGTTTTTATTTGGTCTTTCAACGCATAATATTATCTTTTTATCTGAATACATCTGCAATAAATCTCTTAATATTTTTGCACCATATCCATTTCCTCTAAGATTTTTATTTACTGCTAAATAGAATAGAAAAATTGTATCTTCATATTTTAATAAATATGATAATCCTACAAATTTTTCTTTGTCATATATTCCATAAAATTCAACATTTTGATTTTTAGCACATTTCTTTATAATACAAAAAGGGTATCTTTCTTCTTTAGGAAATGCCTCTATATACAATTTTTTTATTTCTTTTCTGTTTTTAATATCAAAAAAATTCGACCATTTTAAATTCATATATATAATTGTACTCCTTATATCTATTATTAAAATTCTAAATTAATTTTCTCTATATATTGTAATTTATTTATAATTCAACTTTTAACAATAAAATAACCATTTTCAAATATATTATCTATTGGACAATTATTATCTATTAGATGCTGTATTACTGCTCCAGCAACTGCTGATAATAATATTTTTGCAGTGTCTGATAGATTATTAATCATTTCTATTTGTTCTGCTGCCATTTTATTAAGCATAAACTTCTTTCCTTTTAATTCTCCAAAATATTCTGATAAAGCCCATTCAATTTGATAATTTTTATTTTCTACAACTATTTCTATAATTTGTACCATAATAATCTCCTCTACAACTTACTTACTGAGATGATTATAGCATAAACGCTTATTAATTAAAATAGCTTTTTATGATTATATTTAAAAGATACTACAACATTTTCATTATCAAAAATAGCGAATTGGCAAAAACATCTCCAATTCGCTATTTTTCACTGTCGCTTTAGTTATTCTGAAATAACGATATCTTCTTTAGATATCCAAGCAAAACTATTGTCCTCTAAGCGAATTTCCATCTTTACGATATCACTTTGCAATAGATATGCCATTCTTCCAGTTAATTCAACCTTTTGCGACTGTCGGACGGTGCCTACATTCCGTCCAAAAGGGGAATCATAATGAATAGTTGCAACTTCGCTTACTACCGTTGCTTCTTTTCCTGAAATTTTTTCATCAAATCCAGGATGTGTTTTTAAATAATAAGCAAACGCTACCAGTATTGCAATCAATACTACGCCAATGAAACATACCGCTGATGCTAGTTCTTTGTTCTTGATTTTTTTCTTCATCATTAAGCCCTCCTATATTTACCCTTTTTGGGTTTATTGTAATACTTATTTTATCACAATAAACCAATATTTTCAATATTAACATAATTTTTCATTATAATTCAAAAACTACTCCAACATCTGCATTTAATGCTTTAGAAATAATAATCATTGTATTATAGCTTGGATTTGTTCTACTGCCTCTTTCTAAATGACATATATACCCTACTGAAAGTCCTGTTAATTGTGCAAGTTCTAGTTGTGTAATTCCTTTATTTTCTCTTATTTCTTTAATTTGATTTTTCATAAAAAATATCACACCTTTTTTCTATTTTTTCTTTGGTGTTAGCTTATAATATAACTAAAAAAAATAAAATTGTGTGATTTTTATTTTCTATTCTCTTTCATAGTCTTGACTTTCTCTTTCTTGTTCTTCGGTCTTTTCTTCTTGTTCCTCTTGCTCTTCATCATCTAACATTTCATTATCTTTTTTGTCTAGGTTAAGTTCTATATTTATTTCATCTAATTCTTGCGACTTTTGTTTTAATTCATCTTCTTTATCAAATGGGATTTCTACTGCCTCTTTTGCATTTTCAAATTGTATTTTTGTTTCTTCTAGTTTTTCCTTAGTTGTTTCCAATTCTTTATTAAAACCTGTAATAACATTATCAATTCTTGTAATATTTCCGTGTATATCATTTCCTAAATCAACTTTATATGAATATTTGCCTTGTAAATTAATTACAAATTTCTTGTCAAAACTATCTATACCTAAGAACATTTTTAACCCCCTATATTCTCCTATTTCTTCTAATTCTGTTTCTTGTTTTGCTGAACACATTTCTAGTATTTGTTTTCCTGCACTTTCTTTTGTACTATATTGTTTTCCGTTTAATATCATAGGAGAAAACTTTTCTTCGTTTTCTATATTGGTATTTTCTTGAACACTTTTTATATCTTCTTGTACATATGAAAGTTTATCTTCTAATCTTTTTATTTCTATTGGGTAATGTTTTACTATCATATCTTCTAAGTTATATTTTTGGTTCAAATAACTTTGTTTTAGTAATTTTAATTTAGCTACTTGTGCGTCTAGTTCTGTCTTTTTAATAATTAATGGATTTCCTGCAGCTAAAGCTTTTATTTCTGCATATGAAAGTGCTTTTTCATCAATATCATCTGCTGAACGTGCTATTGCTTTTGATGTCATTATTTGGCTAATAAATTCTTGTTTCCTTTGTAGCATTTGATACATATAAGCATCAAATGTTCCCTCTGTTACATAGTTAAAAATGTCTATTTCGTCATTCTCATTACCTTGTCTTATTCCGTCTACCGTCCTGTTGTTGTAAATCTGACGGACGATATGGCACGTCCAAATGATGAATTGCTTTTATTTTGTTTTGTACATTTGTACCTGCACCCATTTTAGATGTAGATCCTATTAAAACTCTTACATCTCCCTTTCGTACTTTTGCAAATAATTCCTTTTTCTTCGTTTCTGTATTTGCATCGTGAATAAATGCAATTTCATTTGTAGGTATTCCTCTTTCTATCAGCTTTCTTTTTAAATCTGTATAAACATCAGTAAACTGCCATTCTTTTAAGTGCCACTCTCCATTTATTTCTTCCATTTCATATGGATTTTCCATAGTTCGTAATGGCTTTGGAGTTGATAAATCGCAAAATACTAATTGAGTTGATTTTTTATCTTTGTTTTGTTCCCATATTTCATATACATTATTAGCACATACATTAACTTTACTATCTTTAAAATCTTGTAACATTGGATTGATTATTCTTTGGTCTAGTGCTAATTTTCTTCCTTCATTAGTAATATTTAGCATATTATCTTGTTTTGGATTTACAAGTTTTTTTCTTATTCTTTCTGCTCTTTCTCCTAAACCTTTAACCATTTCTTTTTGTATTTCACTTGGTTTTACTACTACTGTTTTATAATTTGCTTTCGGTACAGGTAATTTTAATGTTTCTGCAGTTTGTATATCTGCAATTTCTTTGAACATACTCATTAATTCTGGTAAATTATAAAACTTTGCAAAACGTGTCTTACTGCGAAATCCCGTTCCAGTCGGATTTAGTTCTATCGCACTGACTGTTTCTCCAAAAGTTGATGCCCAACTATCAAATTGTAGTAAATCTGCTTTTTCCAGAGTGTTATATTGTAAATATCTCTGCATTGTGTACATTTCTACCATACTATTACTAATCGGTGTACCTGTAGCAAATACAATTCCTCTTCCCTCAGTTAGTTCATCTAAATACTGACATTTCATAAATAGGTCAGAACTCTTTTGTGCCTCTGTTTGTGCTATTCCTCCAACGTTTCGCATTTTTGTAAATAGGAAAAGATTTTTAAAATAATGTGCCTCATCAATAAAAATTCTATCACAACCTAATTGTTCGAATGTTACTATATCGTCTTTTCTACTTTGGTCATTTAATCTTTTTAGCTTTTCTTCTATTTTCTTTTTAGTTTTCTCTAATTGTTTTATAGAATAATATTCGCCATCATTAGATTTTAAATCATCTATTCCACAACTTAAGTCAAATATTTGATTCTGTAATATTTTTTCTTGTCTTTCTTTAGACATTGGTATTTTTTCAAATTGTGAGTGTCCTATTATTACTGCATCATATTCTCCAGTAGCTATCTTTGAACAGAACTTTTTACGATTATTAGTAGCAAAGTCTTTTTTTGTAGCAACTAAAATATTGGCTGATGGGTATAATTGCAAAAATTCACTTGCAAATTGCTCTATAATGTGATTTGGAACAACAAATAAAGACTTAGAACATAATCCAAGTCTTTTACTTTCCATTGCAGAGGCTACCATTTCAAATGTTTTCCCTGCACCAACCTCGTGTGCTAATAATGTATTTCCACCATATAAAATATGTGCTATTGCATCAATTTGATGTTTTCTTAGGCTTATTTCTGGATTTATTCCACTAAATTGAATATATTGTCCATCAAACTCTCGAGGTTTTATACTATTAAACTTTTCATTATATATTTTTACTAATCTTTCTCTTCGTGATTGTTCTTTCCAAATCCACTCTAAAAACTCTTCTTTTATTTTTTCTTGTTTTGCTTGTGCTATTGCAGTTTCTTTCGCATTTAGAACTTTTTGCTCATTTCCGTTTTCATCAATTACTGTATCTGTAATTCTTACATCTTTTAAATTTAAAGTAGTTTCTATTATTTTATAAGCATTTGCTCTTGTAGTTCCATAGGTACTATATGCTAATATATTTCCTTTATCTTCACTTTTGCCAACTACATTCCATTCTGATGTATAGTCGGAATAATGCACACTAATTCTATCTCTATTACTAGAATTTGGTTTTAATAATTCAAAAATAAATTGCTCTATTATTTCTGTAGGTATCCACGTTGCACCTAATCGTATACTTATTTCACTAGCTGAAAGGTCTTGTGGTTTTACTTTTTTTAATGAATCAACATTTTTTTCGTACTCTGGATTGTTTTTTGCAAATTCTTCTGCTATTTTTAATTTTTCTCTAACATTACCAGATAAATATTCATCTGCAGTTACATATATTTCTTTCATTGGGTCTTTATATATGCTACCCTCTAGTTCTTTTACCAATTCTTGCTCTGTCTTTCCTGTTAAGTTAGACATATATTCTATATCAACTCTTGCTTTCTCTGATATAGATAAAATTAATGCATCTATACTATTACTTACCTCTGTTACTGCTTTATGTGGTTTTATAGTTCTTTTAGTAAACATATCTGCCTTTTTTATGAACTTTTTATTCTCGTCTATTATTTCAAGTGAGCATAATAGATAATAACTGCTATCATCACTAAATGCGTTTTCATTTCCTCTACTATTAATTATTCCATAAGTTTTTGTAAAGCTATCATACAAACTATTTAATTTTATTTGTTCTTGCTTTATTTCATCTTCTGATGCATTATCTGTTTGTAATTCTATTAAGTTACGCACACAATCTCTTATTGCTATCATACCTTTTATTCTGCTAGTTGCCGTTACTGGTATATCTTGTAAATACATTCTACTGTTTTCTCTATAATAGATTTGATTATCAACTATTGTATATGAAAAGTTTCGTACGCTTGGGTCTGCAGGAATACTCTTTTCCTCTTCATCTTCTAAGTCTATTTGGTAATCTTCTATTTCAGAATTTATATTTATTATTGCTTGGTCTAATAAATTTTCTAAAGGTATTTCATAAGGCGTACAAGTTGGAGTTAGTCCAAATCTACTTGATGTCATCTCCATTTTTCCTAAAATCATTTCTGGGTGGTCTACAAAATATTTATTCATTCGTATTCCATCTTCACTTTCAGCAAGTTCTACCCAATCGTCCTCAATATCGGTTATTTTATCTCTTTTCTTTAGGAATATAATATCTGATGTTACTTCTGTTCCTGCGTTCTTTTTAAACGTATTATTTGGTAATCTAATTGCACCTATTAATTCTGCTCTTTGACATATATATCTTCTTATATCTTCATTTTCTTTGTCCATTGTTCCTCTGCTTGTAATAAATGCTATTACTCCGTTTGGTCTTACTTTATCTAATGCTTTTGCAAAGAAATAATCGTGAACTTGAAATTTGTTTTTATCATATCTTTTATCATATAATTTATAATCTCCAAAAGGTACATTGCCTACTGCAACATCAAAAAATGAATCTGGTAACTCTATTTCTTCAAAACCTTTTACTGCTATTGTATTTTTTTGATATAACTGTCTTGCTATTCTTCCTGATATACCATCTATTTCAATTCCATACATTTTGCATTTTTTTAATTCTTCTGGTAACATTCCCATAAAATTACCTGTTCCACAACTTGGTTCTAAAATATTGCCTTGTGATAGTCCCATTTTTGCAAGCGTTTTGTAAATTGCATTTATAACAATAGGTGGTGTGTAAAATGATGTCAAAGTAGATTGTTTTGCCTCTTTATATTCTTTTTCAGTAAGTAAAGAAGAAAGCTCATTATATTCTTTATTCCAATCATCATTGTTTTTATCAAATGCCTCTGGTATTCCTCCCCAACCTACATATTGACTTAGTATTTCTTGTTCTTCTGGTGTTGCATATCTATTTTCTTGTTCGCATTTTTGTAATACTTTTATTGCCTCTATATTCCTTTTATATTTTTCCTTTTTTGTTCCCTCTCCTAATGAATTATCTGTAATTTTATAATTATTTCTATCTTTTAAGGGAATTTCTGGATGTAAATCAAAATATTCTATTTTGTTTCTTCGTTTTGTTTTAATATTTGCTTTTAGTTTGCTTTCCTGTTTTGTTTCTGGTTTTGACTCTATTGTATCTATTTTATTTGTTTCTTCCTGTTTACTTTCCGTTTGTTTTGTATACTTTTCTTCGTTTGTTTTTAATTTTTGTATGATTTTTTCATTCCTTAATTTATCATTTGCAGGATTTTCTTTTACTTTTCTATCAAATTCTTTTCTTTCCATTTCTTTTGTAAGTAATGGAAATGATGTGTCTATTAAAATAACTCTGTTATCATCTACTGCTCTTATTTCATATTGTTGTGTTCCTATATAAACAATATCTCCAATATTAAATTCATATTCTTCATCTTTTATTTGATTTTCTATTTCATTATTTATTTGTGGTCTATCATTTGCATCTAACCAATCATAATATTCATCTTTTTCTATTTCACTTAAATATCTATCAATACTTATAAGTTCTCTTATTCTTTTTTCTACTTGTAACCACGTTAATCTTAATATTTGTTCATTTTCCCCACGTCCTGTTGATAATACTATTCCTTTTGCATTATGGTCTTCTACTATTCCATTATGGTCTGCACTTCTACCACCAATTCCATATTCGCTTTTTAAAAACTCTGCATTTTCACTACTTGATAGACTTTTACTAAACTGTTCATATATTCTAAATTTACCATCTTGTATATGACTTCCCTCTTGTAGTACACTATCTATCATTTCTTGAGTAAAAGAAAAAACAGAAGCATTTTCTGCCTCTGCTATATTTTGTTTTTGTTCTTCTTCAGTTAGTATTTCTAATTGTAAATTAGTTCTTTCATTATCTGTTCTTCTGCTATCAACCTGTAATTGTTCATCATCCTTGTCCAAGTCATTTGGTCTTTTGCTTTCAATTCCTCTGTTATTCCCTCTTGTTTCGCCATTTTCTCTACTATTTGTTTTATCGTTTTCGTTGCTGTTTCTTGTATTTCCCTCAAATGTTCTGCTAGTTTGTAGTTCATTAGTAGTATTGTGTATTCCCCTTTCTTGTTGTTCTTTAGATAATGTAGCCTCATTTGTACGAATTTCCCTGTTGGTAGTTTCTCTTGTGTCATTGTTAGGTTGGGCATATTGTAATCCCCTACTTTCCTGTATTCTATTTCTATCATCTTCATTTCCTCCTTTGATATTTTCTTTACTATTAGAATACTCTTCTTTTTGATTATTAACAAATGTGCGATTTTGATTTTTTTCTTCCTTTTGCAGATTTATTACTGTTTTTGCAATTTCTCTTAATCCCATTTCTGCTATATCACTTATTGCAGTTCCTAATAAAACTGTTAGATTACTATTATCAAATTTGTTTATATATGAAAATTCAGTTTTAGCTATATAATCTTCTGGATTTATTCCACATCTGTTAAGTATCATATATGCTACACTACTAAAAACAGTTTGATATACTAATGGAGTTATTTCTTCATCAGATAAATTTTCTAGCATTGTTCCTTGCTTATATTTCGTTATTGATGACATATAGTCTTGTATATTATCAACTACCATATTATTTGTTGTAGCCATTATTGTATCTACTAAATTATCATTTTCTCCTACATCTCCAAATTTCGCCTCTAATGATTCTATAATCTCTGTTTCATATTCTGGTTTTACATCCCATAATTTATATGGTGTATTTTTATAATTGTGTGTGTCTGCTACATCAAACACTAATTCAAAAGGGTATTTACTATTTTCATCTTTTGAAAATACGAATATATAGTCTGCACCTTTATTTACCCACCTGTGTACCTTATTATTCCAAGTTGCCATATCTGCACACGCAGTTGCATTTGGTCTTTGTGCATAAATTAAAATTTGGTCATTAAAACTGTATTTAAAGTTCCAAGATGCCGTTTTTAAAAATGATAACCAATTGTCCTCACTTTTGGTTATATCATTTATTTTTTCATTATATAGTTCTCTTATTTCTATAATTTTTCCCATTTTGCACCTCCTTTGCTATTTAGTATCGAATAAAATTTTAAACCAACTTTTATCTTGTATCATATCTTGTATTTCCCATATTATCTCAATATCTTTTAGATTTACTTTATCTTGTTCTTTTAGCTTTTTTAGGTCTAATACTTTTATATTCAAAATTTCTTTTTCAGTTATAATGTTTATTTTCTCTAGTTTTTTTATTACTCTTTTCATTTGATTTATGCTATATGTCACCATTTTTTACACCTACTTTCTATGGTTAAAGGTGGCCTATTAAAGCCACCTTTATTACACTTTATTTATTTCTTCTTTTCTTAATTATTTCATATATGCTTATACTTAATAATAAAGTAGTAGATGTTCCAAGTAATATAACCCATAGCATTGTATTTCTTTCATCTCCAGTTTTTGGTGTTTCTGGAATAGGCATATCTTGCATAACTACCTTTTGTCCATCTCCTGCTATAAAACTGATTTCTTCTGCAATTCCATACCCCTTTGGACTTATAATTTCTCTCATTATATATTCTTTTCCCTCTACAAGATAATACATTATATGTGTTTCTTCTGTGGAAACCCATTCTTCTATAATTTTTCCTGTTTCTTTTTCTATAATTTGAATAGTAGCTCCTGCTAATTCTTTAACACCTGTTTCATTAACCTTTGAAAATTCCATTTCGGTAGGTTTATTATATACATCAATTATTAATAAATCTCCATTTGTTGTTACTTTTACCTCATATATATAATCATTAACTACATAGCCCTCTACTTGTCCTATTTCTTGAATATAATATGTTCCAAGTTCAAGATTTTCAAAAGTAGCAATTCCTTTTTCATTTGTTTTCTCAGTCATAATAATTTCACTCATATCTTTATTAGCTGAGATATTAAACTCTACATTTTCTAATCTTTTGTTTTCATCAAAACTATCTTTTTTAACTACTTGTATTGTTCCTCTTGCTAATTTATTTTCAATAGTTCCATTATTAATTTGAATTGTATATTCTGCTATATCTTTTCCGTGATATGCAATTTCAAAATCATATTCACTATTTTCATCTAATACATATTGTGAATTAGTTGATAATTCTTTAATATAGTATGTTCCTATTGGTAGGTCTGGTATATTAATTAAATGTCCGTCTTTATTAATTTCAGTTACTGCAATTAGTGAACCACTTTCAATAGCTACATTTCCCATATAGTCATATATATCTTCTCTTGCATAAATACCAAATCTAATGTCTTTATATGCCTCATCATTTTTGAAAATTTGTTGTTCTTCAAGAATTTTTGTTAAATCAATATTAACTTTTGCACGATTATTATTTAAAGTAGATTCAATAACTTGTAATTCTGCTTTTTGATTATCTTTAATTTCAAAGTAATGTTTATCTGTATTTCCAATATAACCAAATGGAACTTTACTTTCTATATAGTAATATTTTCCTACTGGTAGTTTCTTACTTGTAACTTTTTCCCAATCACTCTCTAATGTTTCTATTTCTTCATTTTTTTCATAATATACTGTATTACCAATTTTTATTTGCTCATTTGCATAAATTGTAATCTCAGTATCAAGTATATTAGATTTATGCCAAGCAGGTGTGAACGTTTCTCCAAATTCGCTATTTCCTTTTGCTACTGCCATAAAAATATCGCCTGTTTTATTCCATTCTAATTGTCCAAAAATTACTTCATCTTTCATCTCTACTTTTTGAATTTCACTTGTGTCTTGTATCGTGAACTCTATTTCTTGCGCAATAGCAAATCCATATGGACTAGAAATTTCTCTCATTATATAAGTTTTTCCTACTTCAAGACCTTTCATTATATGTGGTTTTATTGTTCCATCTTCATTCTCTCCATCTTGTCCAGAAATCCACTCTTCAAATATCGCTCCCTCGTTATCTTTTTCAAATACTTTTATATATGCACCTTTTATTTCAGAATTATCTGTTATATCTTTTTTAGATATTTCTACTGTAATAATTTTATTTTTAAATTCGTATTCATTTTCTATTTTTTCAATATTTTGTCCTTTATAAGTTGCATCTACTTTTATTATTTCATTAGAACTTGAATAACCAATTGGTGCTTTTATTTCTTTAATTTCATATTCAGCTAAAGGTATGTCTGTTTCAAAGTGTACTTTTCCTATTTCATTACTTGTTGCTTTTTCAATTAATGTTCCTTTTTCAATTACAATTTCATTATTATAATTATAAATGTTTTCTTTTGCATAAATTCCAAATTCTGCACCTAAAAGTCCGTCATTTGTATCAAAATCTTTTTTATATACAGTTAAATCAACCTTTTGTCTTTCATTTTTAAATGAAACATTATCATAAACTATCTCTGTTTCTTGATTTTCATAAACTAATGAAATATCTTTTATTTCACTATTTAATACAAATCCATTTGGTGCTTGTATTTCTCTTACAGAATATTCTCCAAGTGGAAGTGCTTTTGATGTTACTTTTCCCTCTGTATTTGTAGTAATGGTGTCTACTACTGTTCCTTTTTTGTAAATAACAGTTCCGTCATTTGATGGGTCTAAAATATCTTCTTTTGCTAATATTTCATATTTTGCATTTGTTAATCCTTTTTCCTCATAAATGAATTTTCCATTTTCAAATCCTACTAATACTTCGCCTATTTTTGTTATATTAACTTTTCCTTTTACTGGCTTATCTTTTTGTTTTATTGTTATTATTGGTGTATTTCCGTCTGGTAATGTTTGGTATGCTACGTGTGATGTTATTTCAAATTGTATTGGATTTTTAGATATTGTATAACCAAATGGACTTTTAATTTCTTCTAGTTGATATTTTCCAACTGGTAATTGTTCTCCTGTCATAACTGTTCCATCTTCTGTAGTTTCCCACGAATTAACGTAGTGAGGTAATGGATTCCAATCCCAATATCCAAAATATTCTCCTGTTTCTGTATTCTTTATTTTAAACTGTGCATTACTAATTTTTACTGTTTTTCCAGTTTCTTCGTCTTGTTTTATTATTGCTAAAACAGACCTAAAAGAAGTATCGTTAAAAATTCTCCAAGTTTGTGGTGTTGAACTATCTTCTGTTATAACAACTTTAAAGTCTGGTACTTTATATTTATTGTCTGGTACTTTTGTTTCTCTTACTATATAAGTTCCATATGGTAGCCTCTCACTTACTGCATACCCTTTTTCATCTGTTCTTAATATTGTTGTTTCTTGTGCATTTGCATTTTTTGCAATAGGTGCTTTTTCCCACGAACCATATTTATCAATATCTTTTTGTGCTTTTATAGTAAATTCTACTCCAGATAGTATTTCTGCCTCGCCATTTTCATCACTTGATATTTTTATAATTTGAAATCCTTGTGATATTACTCTTTCTTTTACTGGTTCATTTCTTGTAACTACACTTGTATATTGATTTTCATAGGTTAAATCAATATTATATATTGTTGTGTCTAAGTTATAACCTACACTTGGCGTTAATTCTTTTATATAGTATTCTCCTAAATATAAATTGCCTATTGTAGCATTTCCGTTATTATCTGTAATCAAATTTGCTATCTTTTGATTTGCATTGTAAATTACACTATCATCTGCAGGGTCTAAAATATTATTTCTAGCATATAAGCCATATACTGCTCCCTCTAATGTTGCCTCTCCTTGTGGTGTTTTTCCTGTTATTGTATCGCCTTTACTTAAATTAATTTTTCCTACTGTTGCCTCATTGTATATTTCAATTCCATATTTTCCGTTATCTTCACATATATCTACTTGTTTAGTTTCATTTGATATTACATATTTATATGGTGCTTTCTTTTCTCTTACAGTATATACTCCATAATCTAACATATCTGATGATGCAATTCCTTGATTATTAGTAGTAATTGTTGAAACAACATTTGAGTCTTGTAAAATTTCAAATTCTGCCCCTGCTTTTCTTACTATCTTTCCTGTTTTATTATCTTTTTTTATAATTTGAAAACTACCTTGTTTTACATTATTTACGAAATTTATTTCTGTTGTATTTCCTGCATTTATAACTGCGTGATTAATACTATTATCTAATACTAATTTATCTAATGTTGCTATTTCTTGATAATATATATCTCCTGCTCTTAAATCTTCTACCATAAAGCTACCATCTGAACCTGTTTGATATGTTCCAATTTCTTCTGTCATATCTGAGTTATATGCTAACTTAAATGTTACGCCAACTACTGCTTTTCCTCTATTATCAACTTTCTTTAATTTGAAATTTCCTGCTTTAGCCCATTCTACTGTTAATGATGTGGTTTGAGATGGGTCATATACCATATCTAAATAACCTATATTTTGCATTGATGAACTATTTGTTACACCTACTATTGGTTGATATTCAAATCCTTGTGATTTTTCTCCAGTAGTCCACGTTCCTAAATTGACATTGATTGGTGCTTCAAAATGAAATCTCGTTTGTCCATAAATTGCTACGTTTCCACCTGTTTGTCTTGTATTATGTGTTTCATCAACATAAGTTACTGCGTCTTGTAAATCAATATTTACACTACCACTTGTCATTCCACTACTTAATTCTATTGTTTCTGTTTTTTGTATATCTCCCTCTCTATATGCACTAACATTTGAGGTAGAAAATCTTACTTTAAAGCTTGGAACAGATTTCGTACTTAGAAAGTTTACAAAATCTTTTGCTACTGTACGAACCTCATCTCCACTATAATAATGTGATAATGCTAATGATGTAGCTACTATTCCATATGCTCTACTTGTAAATCCAGACCATTGTTCTGGACCTCCCCAACCATAATATAATGCTTTTTTAACATTATCATTTTCATATATATTTGTTGTTAAACCAACACCAGTAGAAGGTGTAGTTTTTGAGTGTTCTAAGCAAAATGCTTGCTTTCCTGCTACTGTAAAATCTCCTACACTTGATGCTCCATAGCTAATTTTACCATTATATTGTACCTCATAATACTGAGGCATATCTGTTGTATTTACTGCCATTACTGGCGAGATAACATTAAATATTGTTATTAATATCATTAAAATATTTATCATTCGTAAACTATTCTTTTTAGTTACTATTTTCATTAATATTCTCCTTTCGAGTATGTTTTTCATACTTTTAATTGCATAAAAAAAAGAGTTACTTTGAACTCCTTTTAATAAATATATTTTTAATAATTCCAACTTGATGGAATTTCTATTTTTTGTCCTCCTACTGCATACCCTCCGTCTAATTCTTTATAAGAATCTGGGGCAACAGTTACTGTTACACTTTTATTTTCTGTTTGTTTTTGTTCAGTATTATTGCTAGTTGCTTTTTTATTACTACTATTTGTTTGTTGCTTTTTTTCTGTTGTTTTCTTCACTGTTTTTTCTTGTGTTGTTTTTACTGTTTTATTTTCTGCAGTTGTTTCCTTCGTTTCTTCTTTCGTTTCTATCATATTTTCTTCTGTATTCTCTATTACATTTTCTTCTGCTTGTTTATTTTCATCAATGTTTTCCTGTTTGTTTAAATCATTTGTGTTAATTTCATTGTGTTCTTGATTTGCTACTGGTATATTTTCTATATTCTGTTGTTTGTTCTTTACTATTTCATAAATACCAAAAACTGAAATTATTAAAATTGCGATAATTAAAATCACTATAACTAAAATTTTCTTCATCTACATCATTCCCCCTATTCATTTGTCTGTATTTTACAACAATTTAAAAGTTTTTTCAAATATGCGATTTAATTATTTATATATATTCCTTTTCAGTTAGTATATAGCTAGTATTAGGGGGTGGATTGTAAGGAGGGGGAAATAAAAAAACGTAGCTACAAATTTATTTATCTGTTGCTACTATTTACCTTATATATTCATTTTGTTTTTGTTTCTGCTTTCTTTCCCTCTCTGATGTTTCTTTTACACAATGCACAATGTAATCTTCTTTTTCTTCCATTGATTTATATTCCTTTGGTATATATTGGTCTACTTTATCTTCTGGAATTTTAAATTTTGGTATTTGATTTGGTTTTTCTTGTTCTAATATATCGTCAATTTCTTCAATAGTTAATTTTCCACTTTCACTTAGTTTCTTCATTTTAATAGCTTGTGGGTGTGATGGAAATGCGTCTGTATATTCTATTGCATCAAATACCTCTTGTTGTTCCTCTTTTGTTAGATATGAAAGCTCTACTGCTGGTCTTAGTTTCATTTTTTCTTCATCAACTAATTTTAATAGTTCTGGTATTAGTTCAGTAAGTCGAATAAATCTTTGTATATTACTAGAACTTTCTCCTGTTTCTTCAGCAATCAACTCTCGTGTTGTTCTATTTTTTAACTTCTGTTCCATTGGGGCAGAAGTTAAATCATTTCTTTGTCCTTGTTTCTTCATTGCCTCTAATTTCATTTTAAAAGCAAATGCCTTTTCGCTTGGTAGTATCTTCTCTCTTTGGTTATTACTATTTACCATTGCTATTGTTGCCTCTTCGTCTGTCATTTCTCTTACAATAGCTTTTATTTCTGTTACTCCTGCAATTTCACACGCTCTTTTTCTTCTGTGTCCAGAAATCATTTCGTAACCACCATTTTCTTTTGGTCTTACTATTATTGGGTGTATAACTCCAAATTGTTTTACTGTTTCTGCCATTGAAAACATTTCTTCATCATCTCTTACTTTATATGGGTGATTTGGAAAGTTTGTAATTTCATTTACTGGAATTATTTTTACATATTCTCTGTTTTTATTATCTCTTTCTTCTTGTGTTGTAAAAAAATCATCTAGTGTAATCTTTGGTAATTTCATTTTTTCTTCTTTCATTATCTGCTAATACCTCCTTTGCAAAATTTGTATAAGCTAAAGCAACTTTACTGTTCTTGTCATAAGCAAATATGCTTTTCCCTTTTGATGTGGATTCAGCAGTTTTTATAGCACAAGGTATTTGTGTATCATATAGTTTTACTATATCTCCATAATCTTCTTTTAGTTCTTCTCTTATTTTGTTAGGTAATTTTGTCCTGTTATCTACAAGAGTTAAAAGTATTCCACCAACTTGCAGTTTAGGATTTATTTGTCTTTTTACTTTTGAAATTATCTTTAATAAATTTCCCATACCTCTAGCTGATAGATATTGACTTTGTACTGGTATAATTACTTCATCTGCCATTGCTAATGCATTTGTTATTAACATACTTAATGAAGGCATACAATCAACTATAATATAGTCATATATACTTTTTAATTCTTTTAAACTCTTTTGCATTGCATATTCTCTACTCATAGCATTTGATAAATTAGTTTCTGTCATTGCTAAATTAAGATTAGATGGTATTAAGTCTATTCCCTCTTTGTGATGTAAAATTGCTTGTTCTGGTTTTATTTCTTCATCATCTATAAATCTCTCAATTAAAGTAGAAAGATTTACTGGTATATTATCTTCATCATAAATTCCATTCCTTTCTCGCTTCGCTCTAAAGGCACACATAGGTATG
>CAPZDM010000002.1 GCA_948745425.1 uncultured Clostridia bacterium | reverse complement strand
TTTTATTTTAACATGTCCTTATCTTTTTTGTCTAATTTAGTATAACCTATCCACTATGGACAAGTGTATTTAGAAGATGCTGATGGTATAGTAAAAGAAATAACATACGATAAAATGAAAGAAATTTTAAAATAAAATGAGAGGAGAATAAAATTATGGCTAAATATACTGATGAAGATATTAGAGAGATGTCAAAAATTACTTGTAAAATAGCGGGAGATTATTTCGGAATTTCATCAATGGCAGTATCTATTGGAATGAGAAATAATCTATTACCAATAGGATTTGCAGCACATAACGAAGAGAAAGATAGAGCATATTCAGAAAGTTGGTCTTATCATATAATAGAAGAAAGACTAATTGCCTATAATTATGGGAAAATATCTGAAATAAGAGTACAAAATATTGAAAACAATTTAGAGACAATAATAAAAGAATTTGAATCAATGAAAAATGATTTACTTTTTATATTAAGCGAAAATGCAAAATAAGAGACTTAGAATTATATGAATATGCATTTTCGCTTGGAAAGTATAAAGATAAAGCAAAGAAATATGAAGGAAAGGTAGATTGATATGGAAAGTAATATATTTATAATAGCAAGAGAAGAACTTTATAAAGAAATATGGGAAATATCATTAACAGGAGTAGCAAAAAAATATGATTTAAATTATTCAAAATTAGCAAGTGCTTGTAAAGAACATAATATTCCATATCCAACATCTGCATATTGGACTAAAAAGAAAATGGGATTAGATACAAAGGATGATGTGATACCATTACCAGAGTCAGATGAAAAAGAAATAAGATTGGAATTAAAAAATAACAAACCATTATTTAAAGAGAAATACACTAAAGAAGATGATGTTATTCAAGAATTTAATTATTTAAATTTCTTGGATGAAAATGAAAGAAGTAAGGTTGCAACAGTTATTTCGGAGTTAGATATAAATAAACATAAGAAACTTCATAAAACTATTTTAGATTATAAGAACAAGCTAAAAGATGAACGAGGAGAAGAAAGACAAAGAAATTATTATAACCCATATTATAATATACATGATTATACTGAAACTGGATATTTTGCTAATGTTTCGAAAAATGAAAAAGATACATGTATGAAAGTTTTAAGTACTATATATTATGCGATAGAAGAACTTGGTGGTAAAATAAATAGTGATTTTTCGATGCAAATTAGAGGAGAGAGGCTTAATATAGAAATAGAGGAATTAAAGGATAAAATTAATCATGAATTAACAAAAGAAGAAGCAAAAAAATTATTAGAATATGAAGATGAAAAGAAAAGATATAGTTATGCCTATAAACCACAAATAAGGAAATACGATTATGTACATAATGGTAAATTGAAAATAACATTTGAAAGTAGAGAATATATAAAAGAAACAGACAAAGTCAAATTAGAAGATAAATTAGGAGATGTAATAGTAAAGTTATACGATAAATCTGAAAGAATAAGAGTTGAAAGAGTAACAAGAGAGGAAGAAGCAAAAAGAAGAGAAGAAGAAAGAAAAAGAGAAGTTGAATTTAAGAGTAGAAGAAAAGAAGAGGCTATAAAAACCATAGATTTAGTTAATAAGGCAGAAGATTATAGAGTAGCATGTGAAATTAGAAATTATATCAAAGCAGTTGAATTAAAAGAAGAGCTAGATGAAGATATGAAGAAATGGATAGAGTGGGCAAATAAGAAAGCTGACTGGTTTGATCCAATAGTAGATGCAAATGATGAATTATTAGGAAAAAGGGAACATGGAGTATCTAGTAAGGATAAAAATGATGAATTAAATGGATATGCAACATATTATGGTTGGTATTAAATATAATTTAAAAAAATTTAATAAAATATGCTGACAATTAAAAAAGAGCACGTTACAATATCAATAATAAAAAAGTTGTAACAAATTACAGAAATGTGTAGAAATATTTTGTGATTTAGTATATAATGCCTTTGGAGTAATAACACTCTGAAGGTGAATAAATGAATGACGAATATTTAATAAAAATAGACGAGCCAAGAATTCAAGAAACATGCGATGCATATTTTAAGTGGAAAGACTTAAATACATATGTAAAAAGTCTAGTATCAAGAGGAATTAATATGCCAGATGCAATAAGTGAACCTATGGGTTGCTACTGTTTAAATCTTCTTTGGAATAAAAGTTCAGGAGGAGATGCTAAATCTCTTGATGGTAGAAAAATAGAGTTTAAAGCTACAAGCAACTATGAATACGATTTAAGTAGCTTTGGACCAAAATGTGATTTCGATGATTTAGTCTTTTTAAGATTTGACTTAGATTTAAATATGTTGTTTGTATATGATACTGGTGTAAATTCAGAGGAATTAAAGAAAATACCAGTATCAAAAACAGCAACAGTAGGAGATTATCAAAAGGCAGGGAAAAGACCACATTTAAGCATAATACAATCAATAATTGAAACAAGAAAACTAGAGCCTACAGTAACATTTAATATTAGAAGAGGAATGATAGTCCAAAAAGTATGAAAGGCAGAGTGTTAATTACTCTGTTAATATAATCAATAAAATCGCGGCGTGCCGCAAAAGATAAGGAGAAAATAAATTATGTATAAAATTTGTAGCCTTTTTGCAGGTGTTGGAGGAATAGATTTAGGATTTTTAGAAACGAATAAATGTGAGATAGCATATGCCAATGAATTTGATAAATATGCAGTAGAGACTTATGAAAAAAACTTCACGAATAAAGTAGATTGTAGAGATATTCATAATGTTAAAGTAAATGATATACCAGATTTTGATATAATGGTGGGTGGATTCCCTTGTACGTCTTTTTCAGTAGCAGGATATAGAAAAGGGTTTGATGATGACAGAACAGGAGACTTATTCTTTGAAATGGAAAGAATTTTTAAAGAAAGAAAACCGAGAGTAATATTTTTAGAAAATGTTAAAAACCTAGTAGGTCATGATAAGGGAAACACATTTAAAACTATAATTGATAGACTAAATGAAGCGGGATATAAAGATAAAATAAAATGCCAAGTATTAAATGCTTGTGAATATGGTAATATACCACAAAATAGAGAGAGAATTTATATTGTAGCATTTAGAGATAAAGAGGATTTTGATAGATTTCAAATGCCAATGCCAACGGCTTTAGATAAAAATATAAAAGATGTTTTTAACTTTGATACAAAAGTTGATGATAAATATTATTACACAGATGGAAAATATAAAGGTAATATATACAAATTATTAATAGAAGAAATGGATGATGACAATACAGTATATCAATGGAGAAGAAAATATGTAAGAAAAAATCAAAGTAACTTAGTACCAACATTAACAGCTAATATGGGAGAAGGACGGACATAATGTACCACTAATAAAAACAAAATTTGGCATAAGAAAATTAACACCAATAGAGTGTTTTTATGCACAAGGCTATCCAAAATATTATGAGTTGCCAACAGATATGGCAGATAGCAAGTTATATAAACAAGCAGGAAATAGCGTGGTAGTACCAGTTATCAATAGGATTGCCGAAAATATAATGAAGGCATTGAATTAATATTAAGACTAATTGTTATAGAATGTAAAATGGAGATGTAATATGTATAATTTGAAAAATTTAAATGATTATGAATATGAAGTACTATGTTTAGACACTATGTCAAAAATACTCAAAAAGAAACTTTACAGATTTGCAAGAGGAAAAGATGGAGGAATAGATATATGCGATAATATTGATAATCCTAAAATAATAATACAAGTAAAACAATATTCAAATAGTAAATATTCAAATTTAAAAAGTGTAATAAAAAATGAAGAGTTTAAAAAGATACAGAGAATTTGTCCAAATGAGTACTATTTATGTACTTCTATGGAACTAACAAGAGAAAATAAGAAAGAATTATATGAAATATTAACTCCATACATGAAAGAGGCTACCAATATTATAGATGGCATACAAATGAATGATTTTTTAGAACAAGAAGACAATATTGATATAGTAAAGAAAAATTATAAATTATGGATAAATTCAACAAATGTATTATCATTAATAAATAATAAAAATATATTTATCGATTGTGATGAGTTAATGTATGATATAGAAAATCACATTAAGAGTTTTGTTGAAACAGAGGGATATGTAGAGGCATATAATAAATTGAATAAGGAAAATATTATAATTATTATAGGTGGACCAGGTGTTGGAAAGAGTACAACTTCTAAGATGATATTATTAAAATATGCTAGTGATGGATATAAAGTTAGATATACTACAGATAACAATATTTCTAATATTAAGAACATATTATCTATGGATAATGATAGTAAAGAAATAGTCTTATTAGATGATTTTTTAGGACAACATTATTTAAATTTGAAAGAATCTGAACCAAATGAGTTAAAAACTTTATTGTCATTTATACATAGAAATAAAAATAAAAAGCTAATTTTAAATTCAAGAATAACAATTTTAAATGAAGCAAAAAATCGTTATATAAATTTTAATGAACTTATAGAAGAGTATGAAACTAATACATACCTTATTAATTTAGATAATATGAAAAAAGTAGAAAAAGCCAAAATTCTATATAATCATATGTTCTTTAATAATATACCAAGAGAGCATTTTATTAATATTAAAGAAGATAAGAGATATTTAAATATAGTAAAGCATAAGAACTATAATCCTAGAATAATTGAGTATGTTACCAAAAAAAATAGATATAAGAGTATAGATTCAAAACAATATTATAATTATATTATAAAAAATTTGGATAATCCTAAAGATGTATGGAAAGATGAATTTGAAAATAGATTATCTACTGAAGATAGAACACTAATGTTAATCTTATATTCACTTACTAATAATTACATTGAAATAAATATTCTAAGAGAAGTGTATAATAAAAGCATAAAGGGATTATATAATATAGATACTTCTTTAAATACTTTTGATAGAGTTATATACAGACTATCAGACTCTCTAATTGTCAAGTTGGAAGATAGCAATAGGATAAAAGTTGGAGTATTAAATCCATCAATAAATGATTATATAAAGAATGAGCTAGATTTAAATGTAAATGAACAAATGTATATTGCACATAATGCGATATATGTAGAACAATTATTAAAACTTTCAGATAGTGAAGCTGTAGAAGAAATTATAAAAGAAAAAGTTATTTCAGGAGATTTATTAAGAATGAAAGTATTAAGCAAATCAATATTTTATTATTATATTGAACAAATCTACAAGTATAAAATCTTATCTGAAGAAATAAAAGAATTAGTCATACTTGCTTTTGAAAGAAGTTATGAAAATATTAATTCGCTACAAGAGAAAAGAGAATATGGCAATATGATAATAAATTTCATAAAAAGTAATCAAATGATAGAATTATATAATTTAGATCAAGTGCTACATGATACATATAAGATGAATTTTATATTACAAAAGTTAGAACTAGACAATTTAGAAAGTTTTATGGATGAGTATATTGAATTATATCAAAATATAACAGATTCAAAAAAAATAGACAACATGCTAGATTTACTTAAACAATATATAATAGCAGAAATTGAAAATGAAATACAAAAAGGTGCAGAAATGAATATTAATGAAGAGATATATCAAATTTTAGAAAAAGCAAGTAAAGAAGAAATAAATGAGTATATAGAAAGTGGTCAAGGGAAAATAAGAAGAGAAGTATGGAATAGTTTGAAAGTTTATATAGATGATGAAATATTAGAGAATATTGATAGATTTGCAAGGTATGTAGATATAGACTATGAAGAAATAAACGATGAGCGAATAAAAGAAGACATAGATATCGATAGTTATATAGATAGTAATATGGATTATATTAATAAAATTGATAAAGACGACGAAATTATTATAAATTATGAAAATGAAGATGACGAAATAAAAAATATTTTTGAAAGGGACATTTATGAAAATAACTAATATAAAAATAAATAAATTTAGAGGAATAGAGAATGTAAGCATAGATATACATGAAATGTTAAATTTTATTGTGTCTGATAATAATGTTGGAAAAACGAGAATATTAGAAGCGATAAATCAATTTTATGTTGGAAAAGAGGAAGCTGACATAGAAATTACCTATTTTTTAGATAATACTGACAAGGATAAAATTGTAGAAACTATAAATGAAATTGATAGCATTATAGATGATACAATTGTAATTCATTATAATAATAAGAAATATTATTATAATGATAATATTGACATGAAAAAAGCAATTTCAAGTAGTATATTTGGTGAAGTTATATATATACCAGCAGTTTCGAATCACGAAAATGAGATTGACATTTCAAAAACTACAACGAATATTTCAAAAGCAATATCAAAATTGCTTGCAAAAAATGATAGTTTAGATAAAAAATTAGAGAAATTAAATGAAGATTTAAATTCTTATGTAGATGAATTAAAAAATTCTTCAGAAGCAAACTTTGAAAAGTTAAATAAAGACATAATGTTTTCAAATATAAAAATAGAACTATCAAATAAAAAATTTGAAACATTACAAATTTTAAAAAATAATATGGAGTTAAAAGCTATTGAAAATGGAGAAGAAAAGGCAATAAGTCAATTGGGAACTGGAGTTCAAAGGAATATTGTTAATTCTATATTAAAATATGGAATAGACAACGAAAAATATACTATCGTTTTATATGATGAACCAGAAACATTTCTAAATGTTAAATTACAAAGGACACTAATAAATGAAATCAACAATAATAAGAAAAATACACAATACATAATTTCAACCCATTCTCCAGATATAATATATAGAAACGAAAATATATTTAGGAGTATAATAAAACTAAAAAAGGTAAATGATAATAATGTGGAGATATTTCAATACAAAGATAAAGAATATAAGGAATATGTAAATCAAGCCAATCTAGAATTGAAAAGCAAAAACAAAAACTACCAATATGTTTTAAAACAAGGTATTAATAAGACCATATTAGCGTGGTGGGATAGAAATAGAGTTAATGCTCTGTTTGAAGACAAAATATTAATAATTGAAGGAGCAACAGAAGAAATATTTATAGATATAGTTTGTAGAGAGAGTAATATTGTATATATTTCAACTGCAGGAGGAAAATTTTCAATTCCATATTTATACATATTATTTAATAAAATATTTGGCATAGATGTGATCTGTGTATGTGATAGAGATAATGAATGCAATGAGAATCATAAGACTATTAATGAATATATATTAGAAAACATTAATAAAAGCTTGCTTTTAGAACATGAATTTGAAAATCAGTTAAACTATAATGTGAGTGATAATAGAAGAAAGCCACAAATATTTTTGGAGAAGTATTTTGATAAAGAAATTTCAGAACAAGATATAGAAAATTTGAAAAATAAGATAATAGATTTTTATAATAGCTAAATAAATATTGTGAATAAGCTGTCAATACTAGAAGTTAGCAAAAACTAATTTCTAGTTATTTTTTATGCAATTTTTCCCCAATTATATCTTTTCAAATTTGCAATAGCATATATATTATGAAAAAGTTTAAGAAATTTTCAAAAATTTACCCCTTTTTTATAAAACGATGGCATATACCTAATAGAGAAGTTTAAAAAGTTTTCAAAAATTTTCCGACTTTTTATAAAATGGTGACATATACCTAGTAGAAGGACAAATTAGTAATAAAAATTTTTTAAACTAATAAACTTAAGAAAAAGAATTTTGAGAGGTATGAAATTTTGAAGGAACAAAACAAGATAATTCAATATTTATTAAATACAAAGAATCCATATCAAATAAGGGTACGGAGAGACGGCTGTAGAAATGGAATATTCGGATACAAACAAAACATTTAATAAATGCATAGTAAACATTTTAAAACAAAAATACAAAAAGGGCTGACATTTGCTATTGAACACGTTAAACTAAAGTAGTAAAACAAATCAAAACAAGTAGTACTAGGCAATCGAATAAAAAATTCGCAGTCGTACTTTTGTACGTCGAGGACATTTTTTATGAAGATTAACGACGTAATACGCAATTTTTCATTTGTTTTAAAGAAAGGAGATAAAATTTAATGGCAGGGAGAAAATCAAAGTATTCTTCTAATGAAAATAATACTATAAAGAATAAGATATGGTCTGTTGCATTATATATAAGGCTTTCACAAGAAGATGAAGATAATCGGTAAAGAAAAGCAAGAAAGTAATAGTGTAACAAGTCAAAAAACACTATTAAACGAATTCATAGAAGAACATGATGATTTGATAGTTTATGATACTTATATAGATGATGGATTTACAGGAACAGATTTTAATAGACCCTCATTTCAAAGATTACTAGAAGATATGAGAAATGGAAATATTAGTTGTGTTGTTGTAAAAGATTTATCAAGACTTGGAAGAAATTATATAGAAGTTGGAAACTATATAGAGCAAGTTTTTCCATTATTTAATATAAGATTTATTGCCATTAATGATTTTGTAGATAGTTTTAAAAATCCATCAAGCACAAATACAATATTAGTACCATTTAAAAACTTAATAAATGATGAATACTGCCGAGATACATCAATTAAGATAAGAACATCTTTAAATGGAAAAAAGAAAAAAGGAGAATTTATAGGTGCATTTCCATCTTATGGTTATATTAAAGACCCAAAAGATAAGCATAAATTAATAATTGACAAAAGTGTTGCAAATATTATAAGAAATATATTTGATTGGAATGTGAATGAAGGATTAGGAAAGATAGCAATTTGTCATAGATTAAATGATCTAGGTGTTTTAAACCCTACAGGACATAAGAAATTAGAACTAGTACAGAATTATAATAACTATGGAATTCAAGATAATACATATACTTGGACGCCTTCGACAGTACGAAATATTTTAAATAATGAAGTTTATATAGGCAATACTGTTCAAGGAAAAAGAAGGATGAAAAGCTATAAAGTACATAAAGTGGAGCAAGTTCCAAAGGAAGAATGGATAAGAGTAGAGAACACACATGAAGCTATTATTGATAAAGAAACTTTTAAAAAAGCACAAGAGTTATCAAGAAAAGATACAAAAGTATCACAGAAAACAAATGAACTATCAATATGGGCAGGATTTCTCAAATGTGCAGATTGCAAAAGAGCAATGAATAAAAAAAGTAGCACAAATAAAAGCGGAAGTAAATATGAATATTATATCTGTAGCACCTATAGGAAAAAATCAAACAACTTATGCACAAAACATTCTATTAAAGTGGAAAATTTAGAAAGAGCAGTGTTAAAAGCAATTAATTTCCATATCGATTTACTAATTGATACAGAAGAACTGGTAAAACAGATAAAAAATGTAGGGGCGAGCATTGCTCGTCCGCAAACAATAGAAAATACAATAGCAGAAAAACAAAATGAAATTTCTAAAATATCTAATTATAAAAGAACATTATATGAAGATTGGAAGAATGAAGATATTACAAGAGAAGAATATTTAGAATATAAACAAAAATATGAAAATGACATTGAAAGGCTAAAGAGAAACATTGAAAGGTTAGAAAACGAAAAACAAAAATATGAAAGCCAAAGCATAAGTAGTAATGAATGGATAGAAAAATTTAAAGAGCAAAAAGGAATTACAGAACTTTCAAGAGATATTATGATGGAACTAATAGATTGTATATATGTAAAAGAAAAAGGAGATATAAAAATAAAGTTTAAATTTGAAGATGAATTTAAGAGATGCTTAGAATACATAGAGAATAATAAAATAACACTAGAAAAACAAGTGGCAAATTTATAACTTTTGTGTTGTTATAATTAACCAAGGAGGAGGTGTAGCAGCACCAATTGGCTCACAAATATTATCAGAAGTATTACCATACTTAGAACTAGAAAAAGATAATACAGAAGAATTAGAACCAGTAACAGAGGTAACAGTACCTAATATTACAAACATGAATGTAAAAGAAGCTGAAAAGATGTTAAAAGATTTAGGACTACAAATGAAAATAAATGTAGAAGAAGGAATAGATATTTCAGAAATGATAATAACAAACCAAACTCCAAAAGAAGGAATTACTATAAATAGTGGAACAACAATATATTGTGAGATAGGAACATAATAGATAATTACTGATGGACGCAATTCAATTTGAGCGTCCATTTTTTAAATTTATAAAATAATAAAATTTGTTGTAAAAAATAGTCGAATATGATAATATAATTTCAAAGTTTAACAATATGTATATATAAAACAGTATGGTACAAAATAAAAAATTAACATTTGGTGTCTTATACTTAATAAGAATGGAGGTGAAGAAATGAGAGTTAAGCTATACTTTACGTTAGAAAAACCACAAATTCCAATACAATATAGAAAAAGTATAATAAGTTTTTTTAAACACTGTTTAATTAATTATAATGAAACATATTATAAAAAATATTATAACGAAAAAGATACAATAATAAAAAATTATTCATTTTCAGCATATTATAAACAATTACAAATACAAGAAGAAAACATAATACTTAGAGACAAAAACATTGAATTAAATATAACAACATCAGACTATGAAACAGGCATTATATTATATAATGCATTTAATAAGCAAAAGTACAAAAAATATCCATTACATGATAATTCAATATCATTACAAAATATAACTATGATGAGTGAAAAAGAAATAACAACAGAAAAATTAATAATAAAATTTCAGTCACCATTATGTGTAAGAAATAGAAAAGACAATAAAGACTATTATTATTCATACCAAAGTGAGAAATTTGAAGAAGTATTAAAGATAAATATAAAAGAACAACTAAAAATAACTGATATGCCAGAAAACATAGTAGATACATTTGAAATAAGACCAATAAATGCTAAAAAAGTAATAATTAAGTTTTATGAAAAATGTTTAGAATGTTCAACAGGTGAATTCGAAATAATAGGTCAAAAGGAATTATTAACATATTTATATCAAGCAGGAATGGGAAGTAAACATAGTGCTGGTTTTGGAATGTTTCAAATAATATAAAAGAGGAGGTGCTAAATTGCAACAAAAAGTATATTTAAACGATTGGGCTATTAATTGTGGCATAGTTGGATTCTTAAAAATATTAGAACATAATGAAGACGAATTTGCTACAAAAAAAGATAATTACATAGAATTCGATACAGAAAACTTAAGAAACTTTCATAAATACTATTTTAGATATTTTTATGATACTTATAATGTGGCACAAAGAGTGCAAGACAGAACAAAAACTGCATTTGAGTATTTAGAAAATAATATTGAGGAGATAGTAGAAGACAAAGAAGAACAAAAGAAAATAAATGATAAAATAAAAACAAACAAAAAATATATAAAAGAAATAGTAAAAAAGCAATTAGACAAAATAAAGAAAGTTGATGAACAAATATATAATGATATGAAAGAACAATATGATAAAATCGACAAAGAGCAAACAAAAGACGGAATAAAAAATATAGAAAAAGTATTGTTAGAAAATATAAATAAAGAGAATATAAATAATAGATTAACTTTAAATCTATTTAAGAGCATACTTAGTAATACATATTATGGACAACCTAGCTTTTTAAATGTAGTAAAATCATCATTAACTTATCAAGAACAACGAGACTTAATGTATAAAGATTATGTTAGCAATATTATAGAAGCAGGTTTTTTACATGATATTATAGATGAAAAATATAATATAGAAGCAATAAGCGAATATATGGAAAAAGCAAAAACACAAGGAAATATAACACAAGAAATTGACAAAATTTATACTAAAATAGAAAAAGATTATATTCATAAAAATAAGCAAATAGAAGAAATACAAAAGTATATAAAAGAAAAAGTAATCAAAAAATGTAGTATATGTGAAACAGAATTTGGATTAACAACAAACTATTCAGAAGGAAATTTTGTACCATTAGCAATAAGCAGTGAAAATGCAAGAAATTTTTTCTGGGATCAAAATGTAAAATTTCCAATTTGTGATATATGTAAATTAATCTTATTTTGTATACCAGCCGGAATAACCACAATAACAAAAACAATAAAAGAAAATGGGTCATATAAAGAAAAGCAATTATTAAGTTTTGTAAACTTTGATACCAGTGTTGATAATATATATAAAATAAATCAGAACTTTAGTGATAATTCAAAATATAAAAATAAATCACAAAATCCATATACAGACTTAATATTAAACATAGTAGAACAAGAGAAAAAAATAAGTAATTGGATGTTAGAAAATGTATTTGTAGTAGAATTTGAAGCAGAATATGGAGCATATAGTAGGATAGAATATTTTAACATAAAAAAATATGTAATGGAGTTTTTTATAAAATATTCAGAACAGACACTATCAAAAATAAGAGACTATAAATATAAATTACAGATAGTAGATTACATATTAAAAAACAGAGATATTAAATATGTTATAAATGACAGAATAAGAGAAGAATTAAAATCTGAAATACCAAATGGTTATAATTCATTTTTAGCCATAAGAACAAGAATGATATTAAATTTATTAAAAAAGGAGAGAGGAAGAGTGGAAATAAAAAAGAATAATGATAAATTATATGTTTTATATAATCTAGGAATTCAAATTCACGAAGATTTAAAACGAAATAAAGAAGAAAACAAACTAAGTGGATATACATATAAAATATTAAACAGTATAAAGGTGGGAAATAGAAAAGAATTTATGCATATAGTTATTAAAATTCATATGTCAATGGGAAAGGACGTTTCACCAATATTTATTGAAACAATGCAAGATACAGATTTGGACTTTGAATCAATTGGACATAGCTTTTTAGCAGGGTTAATATCCAATAAATACGAAAAAAGTGTAGAGAGCGAAACATAAGATTAATACTAAAAAAATATAGAAAGAAGATTAATAATTAAACAAATAATAAGTAGGAGGATATAGAATATGAATAAGAAAAAAGGATTATCAATAACATTAATATTTAAAGCACAAAGTTTAAACTATGGAGAAGGAATTGGAAATGTATCAGAACTAAAGAAATTAACAAGAGGAGATGGAAGTATATATACATTTGCATCAAGACAAGCTATAAGATATGATATAGTAAGACTTGGAAATAAAATGTTTAATTGGAATTTAGAAGTAGTAGACAAATCAAAAGGAACGATCCAATTTTCAGATAATTTCACAATAAAAGATTCAGAAGAAATGGATTTATTTGGATACATGAAAACAACTAAAAATGATGGTTCAGCGATAAGAAGTGCTGCAGTCAGGCTAAGCAATGCAATATCATTAGAAGACTATAAAAGTGATATAGAATTTTTAAACAATAAAGGATTAGCAGACAGAATTGGTGAATTTCCAAATCTTGCAAACATTGAACAACACTTGAGCTATTATACGTATACAATTACAATAGACTTAGAAAAAATTGGAATAGACAATGAAATAGAATTAACAAATGAAGAAAAGGCAAAAAGAGTAAATCAATTATTAGATATTGTAAAAGTATTAAATAGAGATATTAGAGGAAGAGAAGAAAATTTAAGTCCAGTATTTGTAATAGGAGGAATATACAATATAAATTCACCATTTTATTTAGGAAGAATTAAATTAAATGGAAAAAATGGAGAATTTAGTATAGACACAGAAATGTTAAAAGACACTGCAACATTAACAATAGGAGAAAATTCAATATTTGAAGACACAAAAGTAGGAATACTAAAAAATACATTTAAGAATGAAAATGAAATTGAAGAGATTTTTAAATATAAAACTGTAAACATAGAAGAATATTTTAAAGACTTAAAAGAAGAAATAACAAAATACTATGAATCCTAAAAGAAAGGATTGATATGAAATGCAAATATTAAAATTAAAGCTATATCAAGAAACAGCATGTTATAAAAAGCCATTTGCAATGAAAGTTGCAGAAACATATCCATTACCACCATACTCAACAGTAATTGGCATGTTACATAAAATTTTACAAGCAAAACCAGGACAATATTTTCCAATGAATATATCAATTCAGGGAGAATATGAATCAATATTTAATAATTATCAAAATTTAAGAATGTATAAAGGAAAAGACAAAGTAACAGCGATGCCAAGAAATGTACATCAACTATTAAATGTAAACTTAATTATACATGTAGAAGCAGAAGATGAAACCATAAATAAAATATATAAAAATATAACAAATGGAATTGAGACATTTACATTAGGAAGAAATGAAGACTTAGTAAGAATAGATGAAATAAAGATATTAAAGGAAATAGAAAACGCAGAAGAAGTAGAAATAGTAAGAAACTGCTATATACCAGACTGGATGGCAACAGGTATAAAAGGAATTAACTATAGATTAAACACTACATACGAAATAGTAGATGACATTAGACAATGGGATAAAGTAAATGTAAAATATGTAGAAAAAAGTACAAACGAAGCAATACAGCAAGTAAAGCAAGATGAAGATGGAGACAATATCTATTTTTATAGTAAAGAAATGCCACATATCTAAAAAACGCTAACCACTCAAATTTTATACTGTTATATAAATATATTAGAATAAATATAAGGAGGCTGGTTAAATGAATATTACTGGAATTATGGTTTATTATTATTTTGTATGTCAAAGGAGACTATGGTATTTTGCAAATCAAATTAATATGGAACAAAATAGTGAATTAGTTAAGATAGGAAAAATAATAGATGAGGAAACTTATACAAGAGAGAAGAAACAAATATTAATTGATAATACAATTAATATTGACTTTATAAAAAATGGCGCTGTATTACATGAAATAAAGAAAACTAAATCTATAGAAGAGGCAGGAATTTGGCAAATTAAGTATTATATGTATTATTTAGAAAACAAAGGCATAGAAAATATAAAAGCAAAAATAGACTTTCCATTGTTAAGAGAATCAAAAGAAATAAGTTTAGAAGACAATGATAGGCAAATATTAGATAATGTAATAAAAAATATAAAAGATATAATCGAGAAGGATAGCCCCATAAGTGTGATTAATTCAAAAATATGTAATAAATGTTCTTATTTCGATTTATGTTATGTGTAGGAGGAAATAATGAAACAGTCATATTATTTATATAAAAGTGGTAGGCTACAAAGAAAGGATAATACATTAGAAATTGTTTATAAGGATAATACTAAAAAATCAATTCCAGTTGAAAGAGTGGATGATATTTATGTAATGACAGAATTGGATTTTAATACTAATTTGTTAAACTTTTTATCTTCGTATGGTATTAATATACATTTTTTTAATTATTACGGATTTTATACAGGCACATATTATCCAAAAGAGACATTAGTATCTGGGAAACTTTTAATAAAACAAGTAGAGCATTATACGGATGAAGATAAAAGATTAGAGATTGCAAAAGGCTTTATAGAAGCAGCTACATATAATATCTATAGAAACTTGACATATTACAATAATAGAGGAAAAGATTTAAATAATTATATGAAAGATATAGAATATTTAAGAAAACAGATTACACTATGCAAAAATGTTCCTGAATTAATGGGAATAGAAGGAAATATAAGAAAAATATATTATGATTCATGGAATATAATAATTAATCAAGATATAGCATTTGAGAAAAGAGTAAAAAATCCACCAGATAATGCTATAAATTCACTTATTTCATATGTAAATACCATTATTTATACAAGAGTGCTAAGTGAAATTTATAAAACTCAATTAAATCCAACAATTAGTTATTTACACGAACCTTCAGAGAGAAGATTTTCATTATGTTTAGATATATCCGAAATTTTTAAACCCATTATCGCAGATAGACTAATTTTTTCTATGCTAAATAAAAAGCAGATAACAGAAAAAGATTTTGAGGGAGGCTTAAATTTTACATATATAAAAGAAAATGTTAGAAAAGAGATAACAAGGCAAATAGATTTAAGATTGCAAACAAAAATAAAGCACAAGAGATTAGATAGGGAAGTAAGTTATGAATATTTAATGCGATTAGAGGTATATAAATTGATAAAACATTTATTAGAAGATGAAAAATATGAGGGTTTTAAAATGTGGTGGTAATATGTATGTTATTTTAGTTTATGATATTAATTTAGAAGACAAAGAAGGACAGAAAATTTTAAACAAAGTGTTTAAAGCTTGTAAAAAATATTTAGTACATATACAAAATTCAGTATTTGAAGGAGAATTATTGGAGTCGCAAGCAATAAAGCTAAAAGCAGAAATTGATAAATATATTAGACATGATAAAGATAGTGTAATATTATTTAAAAGTAGAAACCAGAAATGGTTAGAAAAGCAATTTTGGGGTAAAGTTGAAAAAGATAAGACAGACAATTTTTTATAGAATATTCTGTCGATGTCAATTAAAGTAAAAATATAGGAAGAATGACAGATAGAAAAATTATTGTAATAATAAGACTTATAAAAAAATTAAATTTAGTAAATATATTATTTTTGTTATTTTATTATAGATAGACAGATTATAACTATAAATACATTATAAGAGAAGTACTTCCTGTCTACCTGTTGTTATATAAATATACTAGAATGTGAAGTAGTATAAACAAAGTTCAATATAACGAGAATTCATTGGTTGTTATATAAATATACTAGAATGTGAAGATATTTAAACCATTTGCTGTACTATTACTTTTGGAATTGTTGTTATATAAATATACTAGAATGTGAAGTTCTATATAATATTATATCATAATTTTATAATATAATGTTGTTATATAAATATACTAGAATGTGAAGAAAGTATCTTCTAATGCTATTGCATTCTCTGTTAAGGTTGTTATATAAATATACTAGAATGTGAAGAAGGCTGATTATACTGATACTATTTTACAGAGCACGTTGTTATATAAATATACTAGAATGTGAAGGAATTAGAAGAACCTTGTCGAACAGCAATAAGAAAGTTGTTATATAAATATACTAGAATGTGAAGGCATTAGCAAAACTTAAAAATATAACTTTTGATAAATGTTGTTATATAAATATACTAGAATGTGAAGTTTTTCATGCTTATTTGTCTATTACTGCCTTTGTAAGTTGTTATATAAATATACTAGAATGTGAAGTATTTTTATATACACATATTGATATTTCTTTATTGTTGTTGTTATATAAATATACTAGAATGTGAAGTCTTTTGTGTATAATAAAAGAGCTTACCATTTTTGAGTTGTTATATAAATATACTAGAATGTGAAGTGTAATAATGTCGAATTTTAATTTATGTTTATTTACGTTGTTATATAAATATACTAGAATGTGAAGTTTGAAGAAGACAAGATAATTATAGGTTATATAAAAGGTTGTTATATAAATATACTAGAATGTGAAGTTCAAAGATAGTAATGGGGATAATTTATACATAGGTTGTTATATAAATATACTAGAATGTGAAGCGCTAAAATAAAATTAACACTGCTCATCACAGCTGGGTTGTTATATAAATATACTAGAATGTGAAGTAGGATGACTATATATTATCATAACGTACGGTATAGTTGTTATATAAATATACTAGAATGTGAAGGACGATACTAAAAAAGAAATAAGATATGAGCTTAGTTGTTATATAAATATACTAGAATGTGAAGTTTAATATCGCACTTATTATTTGTGGTATAGCTTTTAGTTGTTATATAAATATACTAGAATGTGAAGTCATTATTTAAACTTGTATCAATTGTTACTGAGCGTTGTTATATAAATATACTAGAATGTGAAGATCTGCAATGCTTTTATAGTCTTTATCGTCTTTTATGTTGTTATATAAATATACTAGAATGTGAAGTCAATTAATTCACTAAAAGCTTTCTCTTGGTCTAGGTTGTTATATAAATATACTAGAATGTGAAGTTTAAACAAGGATTAGACTATTTTTCGATGGATACTGTTGTTATATAAATATACTAGAATGTGAAGTGGGATATCAAGCTCAGGGTCTATCATTTCACGTTCAGTTGTTATATAAATATACTAGAATGTGAAGAAAGAAATAGGCATTTTTTTAATTGGTTCAAGACTTGTTGTTATATAAATATACTAGAATGTGAAGAGAAACGTAAATTCATTTGTCTTTGTTTTATATTGTTGTTATATAAATATACTAGAATGTGAAGGCAATTAGTTGACCAAATCGTGTATTTCGTTTGGCTGTTGTTATATAAATATACTAGAATGTGAAGAGAATTGTAAAATTTGCAAATGAAAATATTCCCGGTTGTTATATAAATATACTAGAATGTGAAGCAGAGAACAGGATAATGGGTTACATACAAAGAAATTGTTGTTATATAAATATACTAGAATGTGAAGCAAAATTACAGAGGAGAAACAGGCAATAGCATGGCAGTTGTTATATAAATATACTAGAATGTGAAGTAAAACAAACAAAAGCATCATACAATAGCATGAAAAGGTTGTTATATAAATATACTAGAATGTGAAGTATAATTTTTATAATTTCCCAAGCTAGCTTAAATCTGTTGTTATATAAATATACTAGAATGTGAAGTGTTGATTTAAGATTGTTATTTTCAAATCGTCAGAGTTGTTATATAAATATACTAGAATGTGAAGAACGAAATTGGCATTTTTTTGATTGGTTCAAGGGAGTTGTTATATAAATATACTAGAATGTGAATTTTGAAGATGAAGAAACAATAATTTATGGACATAATGTTGTTATATAAATATATTAGAATGTAAATGTACCATAGATTCTTAAACATTCTCTTTGTTCAGATTTGTTATATAAATATACTAGAATAAGAATCATCAAAAATTTGACTAATAAACAGAGCTGTTATATAAATATAGGAGTAATAAATAATCTATAAAAATGGAGAAAAAGATGGAATATATATATTATGCAAAATCAAAACCACTAGAAACGATAAAAGAACACACAGACCAATTGTTACAAAATTTAAGAATACTAAAAAACAAATATGGTACAAAAATAATAAAAGTGTCAAATATAAGTGAAAAGAGATTTTGGCAACTCATGGAAATAATTTGTACATATCATGATACAGGAAAAGTTTTTTCTGGTTTTCAAAATGCAATAAGAAGAAATGTAAAGATAGAATTACTAAGAACGCCATTTGATAACGAAGAAATTAAACATGAACAAATATCACCTATGTTTGTACCTTGGAAAAAATATGATATGACTCATGAAGAAAGAAAACTAGTATATCAAGTAATTTATTATCATCACGAAAGAAATAATGTAGTTCATATAGATAGAGAATTACTAAAAGAGATAATAGAAAAAGACATAAAACCGAACATAGATAAAATAGAAAGACAATTAGAAATAGAAATTCCTGAACTAAAGACATTTTATTTAGGACTAGTAGAAGGTCAAGCAAGAATTGTAGAAGGAGACGAGTTATATAAAGACTATTGTTTAATGAAAGGATTATTACATAGGTTAGACCATTGTAGTTCTGCTAAAGTAAAAGTAGAAGATGAAACAGAAGAAAATATCTCAGACTATGTAGAAAAATTCATAGAAAACAAAGGCTATAAGCCAAATGAACTACAATTATTTTCTAAAAATAATCAAGACAAAAATCTAATGATAATAGGTTCAACTGGAATAGGAAAAACAGAAGGAGCATTATTATGGAGTAAAAATGATAAAACATTTTTTACATTACCATTAAGAATAAGTATAAATGCAATATATGAAAGAATAATTGAAAATATAGACTATAAGCACGTAGGGCTATTACACTCTACAGCTATTGACTATTTAGAAGAAAAAGCAGAAAACCAAAATTACACAAAAGAAAAAATAGAAGAAGATGAAATAGCAAAGGTAGAACAATCAAGAAATTTATATGAAAAAATAACATCATGTACAATAGATCAAATATTTCCATTCGTATTTAAATATAGAGGATACGAGAAAATATATGCTACTCTAAGTTATTCTAAAGTAATAATTGATGAAATACAAGCATATTCACCACAAATAGTTGCAGTAATTTTAAAAGGATTACAGATGATAAATAATTTGGGTGGAAAATTTATGATAATGACAGCAACACTCCCAAGAATATATAAAGAAAAACTAGAGGATATGGGAATAAAGTTTGAATATCAGGAATTCATCAAAAATACCAAAAGACATAAAATTAAAATGTTAGATAAAAACATAAACGAAGATGTGAGTGAAATCTATGAAAAGTCAAAAAGCAAAAAAGTATTAATAATTGTAAACACAATAAATAAAGCAATTGAAATATACGATAACTTGAAAAGTATAGGTGCAGACAATGTAAATGTATTACATTCTAGATTTACACAAAAAGATAGAAACAAAAAAGAATTAAAGATAAAAGAATTCTCAAAACAACAAGATGAGACAGGAATATGGATAACAACACAAATAGTAGAAGCATCATTAGATATAGACTTTGACTTACTATTTACAGAAATGTCAACATTAGATAGTCTATTTCAGAGACTAGGAAGATGTTTTAGGAGTAGAGAATATGATGGAAAAGAGCCTAATATTAAAATATACAAAAAAGAAGCTAGTGGAATAGGATATATATATGATAAAGAAATTTACGAAAAAAGTATAGAATTACTAGAAGAACATAATGAAGAAATATTAGAAGAACAAACAAAAATTGAATTAGTTGATAAATTATATTCAAAAGAAATGTTACAAGACACAGCCTTTTATAAAGATTTTAAAGAATCATTTTTAATCTTAGAAAATATTGTAGATTATGATACAACTAAAAAAGATGCACAAAAAATATTAAGGAACATCGAAAATATTGAAGTAATACCTAAAAATATTTATGATGAAAATATAGATTTATTTAAACAATATGAATTAGAAGGAGATGTAGAAGAAAAAGCTAAAATTAAGAGAAAGATAAACGAATTATTTATATCAATTAATAAATCTAATAGGTGCAAATTTAATAACCAAATAATTGAATGTCCATACATTAAAAATAAATATATAATGGATATGAAATATGATAAAGAAATTGGGCTATTACTTAGAATAGATGAAGACTATGAAATTCACACGAGAGAATTATAATATAAAACGTATAATCCTATACCTTTTAAATGCATATATTATAAAAGGTGATGTAATATGAGTAAATATAATAGACAAAAAGTATATGAGTATGCAAAAAAATGGGCATATGGTAGAAATCCGAAGTATTATAACTATGATCCTGTAGGAGGAGACTGTACAAATTTTGTATCACAATGCATATTTGCTGGGTGTGAAGAAATGAACTATGACAAAAATAATGGGTGGTATTATATAAATGGAAATAATAAGTCTCCTTCATGGACTGGTGTAGAATTTTTATATAAATTTTTAATGTCTAATAAAGGTCAAGGACCATCTGGGATAGAAACAACAATTGATAAATTAGAAGTAGGAGATGTTATACAATTAAATTTTGATGGATTTAAATTTTCGCATAGTTTAGTAGTAATTGAAAATGGTAAAACAGTAAATGATACATTAGTAGCAACACATACATTTGACAACTTCGGGAAAAAAGTAGCAGATTATGCATATTACAATTATAGATGTATACACATAGAATTCTAGTAAATTGAAACACACAAAAATAGGAGAAAGAATAATTCTGATAAAAATATTAAACACACAAAAGCCTACGGATATATGTATTATATTTGTTTTTAATATAAATCACGACAAAATGAGATAAAAATGTAACAGAAATTTAATAGAAATGCAAAATAAAAGTATGCGTAAATAAAAGAAAACATATAGAAAATATAGTAATAAAAATCATATTGATAAAATAAAACAATTTTGCTATATTATTATTCAAGAAACTAGAAAAATAGTTTCCAAGAATTATACGTAATAGCTTTACATAAGCATTGATTTTATGGTATAATAATAAAGTAATAAAATAAAAAATGGAGGATTTCTAAATGGAAGAAAATATTAAAAATAAGAAAAGTAAATTTAAAATTTTATTTAAAATAAGTATTTGTTTTACATTATTATTAATAGTATTTTTATTAACACAAACAGGTATAATGAATGGAACTTATACAGTTCTAGCAAGTGAAAATGATTTTTGTTATTTATCAGATATACCTTATGATACTAAACAATCAAAACCAGGTTGGGGAACTATACATATAAATGAAACAGATGGTGGAGCAAATTTTTCGGTAAAAATAGAAGGTGCTTTGTATAGTTTTGAAAAGGGTATATGGGCACATGCAAGTTCTAAAGTAGTATATGATTTAACAAATTATAGTGATTATGACTATTTAACTACATATATGGGAGTAAATAATACTTCTGGTAATAGAGGTAATGGTGTTAAATTTTACATATACACATCAACAGATGGGAAAAATTGGGAACTAAAGACCGAAGAAAATCCACCTGTAATTAAATCAGCTGACAATGCAATATTTGCTAGAATAGATATTAAAGGTGCAAAGTTTTTAAAATTAGAAGCTAATGATAATGGATCAAATGGAAATGACCATTCTGTTTATGTAGATGCGAAATTAAGTAAAAGAGGATATAAAGAACCAGGAGAAGAGTTAGTTCCATCAATAGAAGAATTAGACGAAAAAATAAAAACTGAATTTGCAAATGCAGATTTAACAAATCCTGAATATGAATTAACGCTACTTAAAAGAGAACTAATTAATAGAGTAGGTAATTATGCTTTAAAAAGATTTTTAGGTGAAAGTGAGCAAAATACTAACACATATGTATGGTTAACAAGTAACTTAGATGTTCTAAGATTATATATACTAGGGGGAACACCAGAAGGTGGAAGTTATTATAATTCATTAACACAACTTTCTAGACTTTATGATGAATATAGTAATGACTTTACAAATAGTAAAAGAATACAAAATGACTGGTGTCCAGCAAATATGACCAAAGGTGATTTGTATAAAAAAATGGCAATTTCACTTTCTTTAACACATTCACAAAGAGTTGGCTTATGGATGCAATCAGGTGCAACAGAAAATCAATCAGATGCTCTTAAACGTTATGCAATATATAAATATATGTATGAAAATGGAAAGCTTAATGCATTAGGAGGAAATTGGGAAATAACAAAATGGTTTGAATCTCTACAAGTTGAAGAGATGCGTTTTGTTATGAATAATGCTATAGATGACGAAGAAATTCTATGGTTAAATGCATATGTTCAAGATAAATTAGATCAATATAAACAAACAAAATACATAACACCTCACCCATATATAGCTTATGTATGGCCAAATTATGGTAATGCAATTTATTATGCAGAAGAAAATAAAAGTTATTTTAATGAATTATTTGCAGTAAATAAAAAAGATGATAATTTAGGTAAAGAATTAGTTAATGAAAATGGAGAAAATACTGGCAAAGTAGGTCTATTCGATACAGAATTTAGTATACCAGGAGGTAAAAATAATCCAAATTATACATTTAAAGTAACAAGAGGTACTCCAGATTATAAACTATATAAAGTATGGATGAATTTCAGAAACAAATTTGGAACTGGAGCAGTTTGTGGAGGTATATCAAAATCAGGTTCAAATATTCGTACAACACATGGAATACCTGCAACAGTTATTGGTCAACCAGGACACGCAGCCCTTTTATATTATACAAAAAATACACAAGGAAAAGGTTATTGGGGAATTGATAATGACGTAAGTGGATGGACGTTATCAGAAAAAGGTGAAAGAATGTTACTAGGTTGGGGAAACGCTAGTTACAGTAGAGGTTATTCTGTAGTATATACAGTATTAGCACAAGAAGCAATAAATGACTATGAAAATTTGGTAAAGTGTGAAGAAGAAGTCATGCGTGCAAAAGTATATGAAGGAAATTTAGCAAAGCAAGAAGAGATATATAGGAAAGCTTTACAAATACAACCTATAAACATTGATGCGTGGGTTGGTTTAATTAATGTATACAATGCAAGTGAAAACAAAACAGAAAACGATTATTATAATTTAGCAGAAGAATTAGCAGAAAAGTTAAAATGTTTCCCATTACCAATGCAACATTTAACAAATTTAATAAAACCAAAATTAACAAGTGTAGAAAATATATATAGATTTACACTTTTACAAACAAGAATTTTAACAGAAGGAAGTAAACTTCCTAATACTTCAACTGAAGTACTTCAACCATCAGTTACAAGAACAGAAGCAAACTATCTATTAGGAAAGCTAGATAAAACAATTGCTACATTTTCATTCGATGGAGCAGATGCAGGAAAAATTGTATTATCAAGTCGTTTTAATGGAAGTGGTATTCGTTGGGATTATAGCTTAGACGGAAAACAAACTTGGAACGAAGTTTCATTTACTGCAGAAGAAGAACATAAATTACAGTTAACACCACAACAAATAAGTAGTATTACAGCTGAAAATGATATATATGTTCATATAGTTGGAGTAAACTATGATGAAGAAAACCTATATAAAATAGACATTACAGAAGGAGCAATTCCAGCAACCTTATTTGCTAGTGACTTAGAAAATCGTATAGTAGGAGTTAACTTAGGTATTGAATGGCGTTATTCAGAAAAAGATAAATGGACTTTATATAGTGTAAGTTCTCCAGATTTAACAGGAGATAAAACTGTACAAATAAGACAAAGTGCAACAGGAACACAATTAACAAGTCCAGTAGCAACATATAATTTTACTAAAGACAATCAACCAGAAACAAGAAAATATATACCAGTATCTCACTTAACAATAGAGGGAGTTTCTAGTGAAGCTACTGCTCAAGGAAGACATGCAAGAAATGCAATAGATGCAAACTATAATACTAATTGGCACTCAGCATGGAATGGATCAGACACAGAACGTTATATTATTATTAAATTAGATCAATCAGTTTATCTATCAGCAGTAGAATATGTACCTGGTGGTGGGGGAAATGGAAAAATCTTAGATGGTACTATTTATGGTAGCATGGATGGAGAAAATTGGGAAGAACTAAAAAATCTAAAAAATCTAACATATACTAACCAAGCAAATACAAATGAAGATGCTATTAAAAACACAAAAAGTTTTGAAATAGAACAACAAAAAGAAGTTCAATATGTCAAAATAGTAGCAGACCGTGCCTCTAATGGTAATTGGTTTACTGCAAGAGCATTTAACTTCTTTCAAGACATAACAAAAAATCCTCATCCTACAGCAGGAATTGCATATAGCACTACAGAACCAACAAGTGGAAGAGTAGTAGCGAGACTTGTAAATCCAAGTACCAAAATAACAATTACAAACAATGATGGAAAAGACACATATATATTTACTGAAAATGGAGAATTTACATTTGAATTTGAAGACGAAAAAGGAAATACAGGTTCAGCTGTAGCAAAAGTAAATTGGATAGATAAAGACATTCCATCAGCAGATATAGATTATGATATAGATGACCATAAAAAATTAGTTATTTTATTAGATGGAATTAGCGAAGATGTATATTTATTAGATAAAGACAATAACAAAATAAACTTTATTGAAGTTGAAAATGGAAAAGTTAAAAATATCTCATATTTAGACTCATCAAACAATGTGTATAAAGTAGTTGAGGTAGATGAAAATGGAGTTATCAAAAAAATCACATATAAAAACACAACAGGTAAAGTTAATTCTGTTGGAACTTATGTAACAACAATAGAAAATGGAGCAGTTAGTGGAGAAGAATACTTTGATAATGAAGGTAATAGTGTAACAATAACTGATTCAGAAAAAGAAACTTTAAGACAATTACAACAAGCCATGACAAATCCATTAGAATATACATTTGAAGAAAGTGGAGAATATGAATTTAAAATGCTTGATAAAGCAAGTAATATAGCATATAAAAGCATAAAAGCAGATTATACAGAAAATGATACTACAATTATAGCAAGTGATATTACATATAACATTACAAAATTAACAAATACAGATGTTGTAGCAACTATTAAGCCATACATAATTGATACAGAAGGTAAAACCGTAGAAGTAGAAATGGTTAATAACAATAAAAACAAACAATATACATTTACAAAAAATGGAGAATTTGAATTTGAATATAAAGATTCTTCAGACAGTAATAATTGGGATGTAAAAAAACACAAAGCAAAAGTAAGCTGGATTGATAAAACTGCACCAACAGCAGAAATTAGCTATAGTACAAAAGAGCCTACAGATAAAGTAGTAGCAAAACTGGTAAATGAAAGTGAACAAATAATAGTTACAAACAATGGAACTAGTAGAGAATATACATTTACAGAAAAGGGAGAATTTACATTTGAATTTGAAGACCTTGCAGGAAATAAAGCAACAGCAGTAGCAAAAGTTGACTGGATTGATAAAGATATATCAATAAGTTCAGATAAATACAAAATAGAAAAAGACTACATTTCAAAAATTCCACAAAATACAACAGTAAGCACATTTAAGCAAAACACAGAAACTGAACAAGACCTAACTTTTATAGACAAAGTAGGAAATACTTTAAAAGATAATAGTATTATAAAAACAGGTACAAAATTAAAAGTAGGAGATGTAGAATATACATTAGTTGTAACAGGTGACATTGATGGAGATGGAGATATCACGATTACAGACCTTGCCAAAGCAAAATTACATTATATTGAAAAAGAGTTATTAACAGGAGCAGAACTAAAAGCAGCAGATGTGGATTATGATGGAGAAATTACAATAACAGACATAGCACAAATAAAATTAATAATAATAGGACGAAAAAATATAAAATAATGTAGAAAAGGAGAAAATTGTATGAAAAAGATAGTAAAATTAAGTTTAATATTATTAAGTGCAATGTGTATTATGGGAAATGTATATGGTGCATTTAGTTCTAATGTTGATATTATTATACCAAAGACAGAATACAGTAAAAACGACCAAGTTACAGTAGATATTAAACTATCTAATGTACAATCTGATAGAGGAATAATTGCATTAGGAGGTACATTAGAATATGATAAACAAAGTTTAACATTAGTAAAAATGGAAGGAAAAGGTGAATGGACAAAACCTTCATATAATGAATCAAATGGAAAATTTGTTATGGACAGAGGAAGTGTAACAAAATCTGATGAAACAGCATTTAGTATAACCTTTAAAGTAAAAGAAGCTAGTAAAAGAAATCTTACAATAGCATTAAAAGACATATCAATATCAGATGGAAATGAAACAAATAGAATTAATCTTATAGAAAAAAGCATAACAATAAAAGAAGGAGCTACAAATACAAAACCAGGAACAGATAATCCAAATCCAGATTCAGATCCAGACAAAGTTCCAGACACAAATAAAAATCCAAATAATAATGTGACAGGCAATACAAGTACTACTTATGATAAAGGAACATTACCAAAAACTGGAGAGAATAGTATGATTTCAATAATTACAGCAGTAATTGTAATTGCTATAGTAGTATTATATTCAATAATAAAAATTAAAGCAATAAATAAAAAAGAAAGAGAATTATAAAAATAAAATAAAGAGCGATTTTAAAATCGCTCTTTATTTTATTATGCCACATGCAATTTTCTTACCAGAATTTCCACTAGGTTGACTATTAAAATCATCAGGAGAATCATGTATAATTAGGACCTTACCAATAATATCATCAATCTTAAACTTATTGATTAAAACAATCATATATGCATAACCATTATTTTCAATTAAAGGAGGTAAATCACCAGCATGATATGGGTGAGGGCAATCATTAGGATTATAATGTGTACCACTATTTGCAAACTCATCCTCTTTAGTACCAGTACAAGAATTTCCACTGTGTATATGAAAACCAAAAAATCTACCACTACATTTCATTTTAGACTGTGGTAATCCATGAATCTTAGAGGTAAGTAAAACACCCTCTTTAGTTTCCTTAAAATATACTATACCATTAATTCTAGGATATTCTTTGCCACCTTTTATGATAGCCTTAGCATCATGAAAAATATTTGAAAACATATTTACACCTCGTTCTAAACCATATATTAATATAATATTCATTTTTGTGGAAAAGGGTGTGGAAAAGGGGACGGTTCTCTTTTCCATTTTTTGGAAATTGGGACACACTTAAATTTGTGTTTGTGAGGATGATTTTATATAATAAAATTACGCATACAAACCCCAATTTGAAAATATTGTATTTATATTATATAATGTCAACAAAATAAAGTAGGAGGATAAACATGTTAGAAGAATATATAGAAAAATTAAGACCAATAGTATCAGAATTATTTTCAAAGGAATCTAGTGGTCATGATATTGCACACTTAGAAAGAACAATGAAAATAGCATTATATTTACAACAAAAAGAAGGAGGAGATAGGATTATCATTGGAATATCAGCATTTTTACATGATATTCATAGAATAATGCAAAAAGAAAATGGAGGAGTATTTGTATCACCAAAAGATTCTCTAGAAATGGTAAAGAACATATTATCTAATATAGAATTGACACAAGAACAAATAGATAAAATATGTTATGCAATAGAATTTCATGAAAACTATAACTGGAATGGCGAAAACGTTAATGATATAAATACATTAATATTACAAGATGCAGATAACTTAGATGCAATTGGGGCGATAGGAATAGGTAGAGCCTTCGCATATGGAGGAGCCCACAATATGAAAATGTATGATGATAAAATACCTTTAAATAATCAAAGCGATTATATAGAAGGTAAAATTTCTACGTCCACTATACATCATTTCTATCATAAATTATTTAAACTTGCAGATAATATGAACACAAAAACTGCAAAAGAAATAGGAATACAAAGGACAGAATTTATGAGAAATTTCGTTCAAGAATTTTTATTCGAATGGAATGGAGAAAAGGAGTTGTTACTGTAAAAGTATAAAAACTTTGCATATAACAAAAAATTTTGTAAATAATAACACATAATTGTATACGAATTGTTGACATATGTATACAATATACTATATAATGTATATAGAATAGCATAAAGGAGTGATTAAAATGTCAACAGTAAGAATAAATGATGATATAAGAAAAGAAGTTACACCAATATTAGAAGATTTAGGATTATCCTTGAGTGAAGCAATAAACTTATTCCTACATCAAATAAAATTAAATAACGGAATACCTTTTAATTTAAAAAGAAAAGGTATTATAGAATTAAATGATGGTCATGGTTCTTATATATGTGAATGTGGTCATTTACATGATTATAGCAAAGTAAATTTTGAAGAAATAGAAAAAGATAGAGATGGAAAAACTTATAATAACATAGAAGAAATAATGGAAGATATAGAAAAGGAATAGCTAATATGTATAAAATAGAAATAACAAATAGATTTAAACAAAGTATAAAGAAAATAAAGAAAAGACGGAGTAAACATGAAACCATTAAAAGATGTAATTGATATGTTATCAAAAGGAGAGAGATTACCAGAAAAATATAAAAATCATCAATTAAATGGAAATCTAAAAGGTTATTATGATTGTCATGTATTAAACGATTTAGTATTAGTGTATAAAATTGAAAAAGAAAAATTAGTTCTATTATTATTTGATATTGAAACACATTCTAATTTATTTTAATATGAATAAAAAACACTTTTCCTTCATAGATATTATAGAGAAGTAAAATCTAAGGAAGGAAAGGTGTTTTTATGTGGCACATGTTGAGAATAGAAGAAGTTGTAAGAAAATTACAGACAAGCACAAAAATCGGACTAGCAGATAATGAGGTAAGCATAAGAAAAGAAAAATATGGAGCAAATAAACTACAAGAAAAAAAGAAGGAAAATATATTAATTAAATTTATAAAACAATTTAATGATTTCATGATAATAATATTAATAATAGCCTCAATAATTTCAGCATTCACATCATATATGCAAGGAGAAAATGACTATATAGATTCTATAATCATTATAGCAATAGTAATATTAAACGCAATAATGGGACTAGTTCAGGAAGCAAGAGCAGAAAAGTCCATAGAAAGTCTAAAAAAACTAACTCCACAAATCGCAAAAACAATAAGAGGTGGAAGGCTCCAAGAAATAAATGCAGAAGAATTAGTACCAGGAGATATTATAGAATTAGAAGCAGGAAACTATGTTCCAGCAGACTGTAGAATAATAGAAGGATTTAACTTAAAAATAGAAGAATCAAGTTTAACAGGAGAAACAGAGCCAGTTGAAAAAAATGAAACACAAATACTAGAAGAAAAAATCCCATTAGGAGATATGAAAAACATGGGATTTATGGCAAGTATAGTTGTATCTGGACATGGAAAAGCAATAGTAACAGACACAGGAATGAATACAAAAATTGGTAAAATTGCAAACATGATAAATGAAGAAGAGGCACCAGAAACACCAATACAAAAGAAACTATCAGAAGTTGGAAAAACTTTAGGAATAGTATGTCTAATAATATGTGCTATTATATATGCAATAGGAATATTAAAAAAGATAGAACCAATAGAAATGTTTATGACATCAGTAGGTTTAGCAGTAGCAGCAATCCCAGAAGGACTACCTGCAATAGTTACAATAATGTTATCAATAGGAGTTACAAAAATGGCAAGAAAGAATAGCATTATAAGGAAACTACCAGCTGTAGAAACATTAGGATGTAGCAATGTAATTTGTTCTGATAAAACAGGAACATTAACGCAAAATAAAATGACAGTAGTAAAAACAATATCAGATGATGAAGAATTATTATTAAAACTAGGATGTATGTGTACAGACTGTGATATAAAGGATGAAAAAGAAGCAATAGGAGAACCAACTGAAGTTGCAATTGTAAATAATGCATTATCAAAAGGAATAAACAAAAAAGAATTATATAATAAAATGAACAGAATAAGTGAAATACCATTTGATTCAAATAGAAAACTAATGACAACAGTACATAAACTAGAAAGTGGATATAGAAGTATTACAAAAGGTGCACCAGATGTAATGATAAATAAATGTGATAGAATTTATAGAAATGGCAGAATAGAGAGACTAAGTGAAGAAGAAAAGAGAACAATACAAAATCAAAATACACAATTAGCAAATGATGCTTTAAGGGTAATAGCAGTAGGATATAGAGACTTTGAATTTATGAGAAAAGATGTAACAAACCTAGAAGAAAATTTAATATTTGTTGGATTAATAGGGATGATAGACCCACCAAGAGAAGGAGTAAAACAGGCAGTAAAAACTTGTAAAAAAGCAGGAATAAAAACTGTAATGATAACAGGAGACCATATAGCAACAGCCAAAGCTATAGCAAAAGAGCTAGGAATTTTAGAAATGGGAGATATGGCAATAACAGGTGCAGAATTAGACAATATATCAGACAGAGAATTAACAAGAAACATAGCATCATATTCAGTATTTGCAAGAGTAACCCCAGAACATAAAGTACGAATAGTAAAAGCATGGCAAAGAACTGGTGCAGTAGTTGCAATGACAGGAGATGGAGTAAATGATAGCCCAGCACTAAAAAATGCAGATATAGGAATTGCAATGGGAAAAGGAGGTACAGATGTAGCAAAAAATGCTTCAGATATGGTATTAATGGATGATAATTTTGTAACAATAGTCCAAGCCATAAGGCAAGGAAGAAATATATTTGATAATATAAAAAAAGCAATACACTTTTTAATAGCAACAAATATTGGTGAGATAACAACAATATTTATGGGCTTAATATTAGGATTACAATCACCACTTCTTGCAATTCAACTTTTATGGATAAATTTAGTAACAGACTCATTACCAGCAATAGCATTAGGATTAGAGAAAGAAGAAAAAGGCATAATGGAAAGAAAACCAAGAAATTCAAAAAAGAGTATATTTGCAGATGGGCTATGGAATAAAATAATTACAGAAGGAATAATGTTGGGAGCATTAGATTTATTTATATTCTCACTTGGAAATCGTTTATATGGAATAGATGTAGCAAGAACAATGGCATTTGTAGCATTAGGATTATTAGAATTAGTACATAGTTTTGACATAAAATCAGAAGGTTCAATCCTAAAAAAAGGAGCATTGAATAATAGATTTTTAATTGGAAGTTTTGTACTAGGAACAATATTACAAGTAATAGTAGTAATAATACCATATTTTGCAAACATATTTAGTCTAGTTACACTAAATCAAACACAATGGTTATATACAATAATAATTTCACTTTTGCCTCTACCAATAATAGAAATGCAAAAATTGATTAACAAAATAAGATTTAAAAATAATGAAGGTATACCAGTAGACTTTAATAGTCTATCAAGAGTAAGAAGATAATATGGAAATGAATATGAATTAACTATTTGGACATATTAAATACTACTGGAAGGAGAGAATAGTTTGAAACAAGAACAAGTATTGGAATTATTAAAGCAAATGACATTAGGAGAAAAAGTTGGGCAACTTATACAAGTATTAGGTGAAGATTTTCTTAGGGATAATGTAGATATCACAACAGGCCCATTAAGAGAACTCAATTTATCAAACGAAGATTTATATAATGTTGGGTCAATTTTAAATGTTGTAGGTAGTGAAAATATAAGAAAAATACAAGATGAATATTTAGCTAAAAATAGATTAAAAATACCACTTTTATTTATGGCAGATATAATTAATGGATATAAAACAGTCTTGCCAATTCCAATTGCACAAGGTTGTTCATGGGATACAAATATAGTTTACGATTGTGCTAAACTTTCCATAGAAGAAGGAAAAGTAGCAGGAGCAAATGTAAACTTTTCTCCAATGGTTGATTTAGTTAGAGATGCAAGATGGGGAAGAGTAATGGAATCTATAGGAGCTGAAGACCCATATTTAGGAGAGGTATTTGCAAAAACAATAGTACAGGCCTATCAAGGAAAAGATGAGCTTAATTCCAAGAATGTAGCAGCATGTGTCAAACATTTTGCAGCATATGGAGCAGTAGAGGCAGGAAGAGACTATAATACTGTTGATATGTCAGAAAGAGAATTCAGGCAATACTATTTACCAGCATATAAATCAGCAATTGATAGTGGAGCAAAAATGATAATGACATCATTTAATACAGTAAATGGTATTCCATCATCAGTAAATAAATGGTTATTAAGAGACTTATTAAGAAAAGAATTAGGATTTAAAGGAATTATAATTTCTGATTTTTCAGCAATAGAAGAAACTATTGCACATGGGGTTTCTATAGATAGTAAAGATGCAGCATATAAAGCAATTACAGCTGGAGTAGATATTGATATGATGTCTAGAGCATATTCTAATAATCTAAAAAATTTAGTAAAAGAAGGTAAGGTATCAGAAGAACTATTGGATGAATCAGTACTTAGGGTATTACAATTAAAAAATGAATTAGGGCTGTTTGAAAATCCATATGGAAATGCAAATGCAGAGGCAGAAAAGAGAATTCTAATGAGTAAAGAAAATCTAAATAAAGCACGAAAATTAACTGCAGATACACTGGTATTATTAAAAAATGAAAATAATATATTACCTCTAAAGAAATGTAATAAAATTGCATTAATTGGACCTTATGCAGATAATATAGGAATACTGGGTTCTTGGTCTATATTTTCTGAAGGAGTTAAAATACCAACTTTAAAAGAAACATTTGAAAATAAAGTTGGTAAAGATAATATCTTATATTCAAAAGGAAGTGAAATATTAAAAGAAAAAGATATAAATAGAATCCTATTAGCTGATGGTAAAAAGCCTATACATTTAGAAAACGAAGAAGAAAATGAAAAAAAATATGTAAAAGAAGCGATAGAAACTGCAAAAAACTCAGACATAATAATTTTAGCAATAGGAGAACATTATAAACAAAGTGGAGAAGCATGTTCAAGGGCAAATATCGAAATACCTAGGATTCAGCAAAATCTATTAAATGAACTTTCAAAATTAAACAAGAAAATAGTTGCAATTGTATTTAGTGGAAGACCTTTAGTATTAAAAGATATTTCAGAAAAAGTGAATGCAGTTCTAGAAGTATGGTTTCCTGGAGTAGAAGGTGCAAATGCAATAACTGATGTAATTTTTGGAGATATAAATCCATCAGCCAAATTAACTATGAGTTTTCCACAAGATGCAGGACAATGTCCAATATATTATAATCATTATAATACAGGAAGACCACAAAGAGGAGACTTTAGATTTGTATCACGTTACCAAGATATTCCAACAGAAAGTTATTATCCATTTGGATATGGATTATCATATTCTAAATTCATATACTCTGATTTAAAAATAAGTAATAAAAAAATGAGTAAAGACTCAAAAATAATAGTAGCAGTAAAAGTGAAAAATGATAGTAATGTTGAAGGAGCAGAGGTAGTTGAACTTTATATTCAAGATTTAGTTGCGAGTGTAGTAAGACCTGTAAGAGAACTAAAAGCTTTTACTAAAGTACATTTATCAGCTTTTGAAGAAAAAACAATAGAATTTGAAATTACAGTTGAAATGTTAAAATTCTGGAATGAAAAATTAGAATATAAAGCAGAAAGTGGAAAATTTAAAATATTTGTAGGTACAAATTCAAAAGACACACTTGAAGAAGTATTCGAATATGAATAATATTGAATAAGTATGGACTTTTTTGTAGATATAATGTAGAATATATAACATAGGAAAGATGGAGGAATACAAATGACAAAAGATGCAGATCTACAAATGAGAAAAAGGAATATGAAATTATTTCCAGCATACAAGAGAATATCAAATGATTATTTATTCTATTATACAATAGACTTTCTATTTTTAACCCAAATAAAAAATATTAGTCCAGCAGATGTGGTTTTATCTTCTTCGATAAAATCACTTTTTGGAATATTCTTGCAAATACCAGCAAATATAATAGTAGAATTTTTAGGAAGAAGAAATAGTATTATACTAGGAAATATATTAAATTGTATTTATATGGTAATGTTTATGATGTGTGGCAATTTATTTGACCTAGCTTTAGCAAAATTTGTATCTTCATTAGCTAGATCTATAAAAGATATAGCAGAACCAACTTTATTAAACGCCTCAATTCCACCTTCAAGGTACAAAAGTAATATATTTGCCAAGATAGATGCCAAAGGAAAAACAGGATATTACATAATAGGGGCATTATCAAGAATGATAGCAGGATTTTTATTTAAAATAAATGGATATTTGCCAATAATATGTTCATTAGCTGTCTTAGTTATTGTTAGTATAATTTCAACTTTTTACATAGAACCTATAAAAACAAATAAGAATGAGAATAGAAAATTATATATAAAACAACAGGTAAAAGATATTGGAGAGGGATTCAAATTTATAATAACCTCTGAGAGATTAAAAGCGCTAATATTAATAGCAGCACTTATAGGAAGCCTTTTAGACATATTATTAAACTATCAAACAAGCCTATGGCAAGAAGTAAAAGTTCCAGCACACTTAATTGCATTTATTGCAGCAGTAATAAGTTTAGCTAGTGCGTATGCATCTAAAAAACAGCAAGACTTTCATAATAAATTTAGAAATAAAACAATAACAATAATAGGATTAATGGCTTCAATTACTACTATTATAGCTGGAATAGTAGGACTTAAAGCAGAGCAATATTCTTTCTTATTAGTAATTATTGGACTATCATTCATAATTGCAAGATTTGCACATGGAATGTTTTATACAGTAATAGATAGATATTTCAGAAACTTTACAAATAAAGATATAGATACAAAGATATTTGCAGTTAAAAACTTATTTGTGAATATAGTATCAGCAATAGCAGGAATAATGGCATCGTTTTTATTAGATAAAATGTCAACAGCATATTGTATGATAATAGTAGGTACAATATTTACTATAATATATATATTAATGGAAAAATACATGAAAACAAGAGTAGGTTTAAAACCTGAGCAATATTCAAAACAAGAAAGAAAATATGATGAATTAAAAATAGGTTGATGGAAAAGGGACGGTTCTCTTTTCCATTTTTTCGGAAAAAGGGACACAAATTTATATACGAGAATAGTCACAAATTTTATTTTTTTGTAACATTTCTAATTTTCAGTTGTCTATATATATGAGGAGGGAATATTTGTGAATGAAGAAATTTATGAAAAATATGCTTTAAAGATATATAAATATATTTATTCATTATGCAAAAATAATGATATAGCTGAGGAAATATTACAAGATACATTTTATAATGCAATGAAAAATACACAAAGTTTTAAAGGAAATAGTAGTATTTATACATGGTTGTGTAAAATAGCAAGAAACAACTGGAAGAATTATTTAAAAAGAAAAAGTAAAATAGAATTTATTCCTTTAGAAGAAGATACACTTTATAATTCGGATTTTGAAAATATAGAAGATAAACAAGAATTATTAAGAGTTTATCAAGAGATAAACAAATTAGATTCTACAACTAAAGAAATTTTGCTTATAAAAATGCATTCAAATTTAACTTTTAAAGAAATAGGAAGTTTATTTAATAAATCCGAACAATGGGCAAGAACTAGATTTTATAGAGGTAAATTAAAATTAAAGGAGGAATTAAAAAATGAATAAGAAAATTTGTAATATTATATTAGACTTACTTCCCATGTATATAGAAAATGATGTAACTAATGATACAAAAGAATTTATAGAAGAACACATAAAAGAGTGTAGTAATTGCAAAGATAAATTAGATGTTATGAAGATGAATATTGCTAAAGAAGAAGATAGATTAAAAAACGATACTAAAATTGAAATAGAAAAAATAAAAAAGGTTAATAAAAAATTAAAAATACATAAAGGTGTGTTAATAGTTAGTAGTATTATTATATCAATAATAGCTATAATACTTTTAGGTTGTACAATATACAAAGAATTTAATAAGACTTTATATGATAATATTCAAGAAATTTACGATGAAAACATAAAATTAAACAATTACCATTTAACTAAAAAATATATATACAAAAACTATTTTGAAGCAGGAAGCTTTGAACTAATTAATGATATTTATTATAAAGATAGCAAATTTAAGATATGTGAAAATTTTAAAAGTATGAATACAGATACATCTGAAAAAATAAGATATGGTGAAATAGGTTCAGATAAAATTACAGAAATAGATATTAATGATAATAGTATTAAAGAAATAGACATTAATGATGAAAATAGTACAGATGTTATTAAACATTTTTCTTATGTTGATAATAATTATATATTAGACGATATAGGATATTATGTAAGTTTAGATGACTTTAAGAATATAGATTATAAGGATATGGAAATAAAAGTTTTGGATGAAAGAGAATGGTATGTTTATAAAAAAGGCAACGAAATAAATTATAATGAATATTGGATTGATAAAAATAATTTAACTGATATAAGACTAATTGAAGGTAATGAAAAATTTTACAGAGAAACATCATTCGTTCTTGAAAAGAATATTGTAACAGAGGAAAATTTGAATATAAATTATGATACTAGAAATTAAATTATATTTAAAAGGAACACATATAAATTTGTGTTTGTGGGGATGATTTTATATTTTAAAATTATAATTACATGTGTAGGGGCGCCCTTTGGGCGTCCGTTAATATTTGGATATTATATATTATTTAATATTAAAATTTACAATTATTTCTTTGGGCACATGCAATGTGCCCCTACATCAATTATTCATCATTCACTATTCAATATTAATTATTCATTGTGATTTTATATAATAAAATCACACACATTGCATATGCATTATCAATACCATAACAATTTACATAAACTATAGTAGGAGGACAATTTTATGAATGACATTAAAAAAGGTACTATAGTTACTAGAAAATCATATAATGATGACATTTTATTTAGGGTAGAACAGATAATAAACACAACAAATGGTAAATATGCCATATTAAAAGGTGTAACCATTAGAATTAAAGCAAATTCTCCTATTGAAGATTTAAATATTGTAGATAAAAGTAAAGCAAAAAGTGAATTTAATAAATTAAGCCAAAGAATAGAAAGCAGAATTACAGAAAATAGAAATTTTATAAACAACTATATAAATATGTTATGTGGTAAAATATTACACTTAGATGGAGACAGAAGATATGCAGAAAAGTCTTCTAAATATTATAGGAAAATGGGATTAAATGCTATTGTAAAAAGTGTCCCAGAAAATAAACAACCTATGGTAGTAGGCAATTTAATAAAAAGGTATAAGCCAGATATACTTGTTATAACAGGTCATGAGAGTATTTACTAAAACGAAAAAATGATATAGGTTAAATGCTTAGGAATACCATCAAAAATATTATTATGAAAAATGAATAAAAAATGCAAAAATGAATAAAATAATATAAAAATGTATTTACATTTTTTAAAAAAATGTATATAATATAAAATAAGGAAGGAGAGGAATTATGTTAATTGAATTCAGTGTAGAGAATTTTATGTCTATAAAAGATAAAGTTACATTAAGTATGCTAGCTGGAAAGGACAAAGAAAATGATAATAATATATTTTCAAAAGACAAAGATAGATTATTAAAATCTATTGCTATTTATGGTTCAAATGCTTCTGGTAAGAGTAATATATTTAAAGCAATGACAGCTGCAATAATATTAATTAGAAAATCAAGTGGAAGACAAATCAATGAAAAACTTTTAGAAATAGTCCCATTTAAATTTGATAAAGATAGCAAAAATAAGCCAACTAAATTTGAATTTATATTTTATACAAATGGAATTAGATATGTATATGGTTTTTCGGCAGATGTAAATAAAGTATATGATGAGTACTTATATCAATATTTGTCTGCTAAACCAAGTATGATATTTGAAAGAAAGAATACAAATGAATACAAATTTACACAGAATGAAGAGAAAGAACTGAATTCTATAAAAGATAAAAATACAGAGAATAAATTGTTATTGGCAACAGCTACAACATGGAATTATGGAAAAACTAGAGAGGCATATATGTGGTTTGCAAATAGTATAGATACTTATAGTGATTATGAAACATTACAAAATCAAGTACTAGAGAAATTTGATAATGATAAAGATGGAAGCCTTAAGAAATTTACAATTAATTTACTAAGGGAAGCAGAAATAAATATAAATGATTACAATATTAAAACAGAAAATATGACAAAGGATGATATGGTAGCATTTATACATGATCCAGTAATACAAAGTATACTAAAAAATAGTAGTGATGTAAATGGAGTTAGTAGAACAGTACTTACAGCACATGAAATAGAGGATAAAGAAGAGGGAAATATACAATATCTATTAAATATGCAAGAAGAATCACTTGGAACACAAAATCTATTTTTCTTAAGTCCAATACTAAAAGAAACATTTGAGCAAGGAAAAGTTGCTGTTATAGATGAAATTGATAGGAGCTTACATCCTATGCTTGTAAGATATATTGTAGAACTATTTCATAATCCAAAAGTTAATATTCATAATGCACAATTATTATTTAATACTCATGATACAAATCTTCTATCATTAGATATATTTAGAAGAGATCAAATTTATTTTGTAGAGAAAGATTATTCGAAAGGAACTACAGAGTTATATTCTCTAGACGAATTTTCAGTGAGAAAACAAGAAAATATAAGAAAAGGCTATTTACAGGGAAGATATGGCTCTATTCCGTTTTTAGGACTAGGTGATAGTTTATGGGAATAACAATTAAGCAAAGAGGTAAAATAACAAGAAAAAGAAGACCTATAATTTTAATTGCAGCAGAGGGAAAAAATAAAACAGAAAAATTATATCTTAATCATTTTAATAAAAGTAAAAAGTATTCTATAATATTTTCAAAAGGTAATTATACTGATCCTATAAATATGATTAATATATTAGAAAAGGAAATAAAAGATAGAGGAATGAATAAGAAGGATCGAGATATTGCATATTGTGTTTTTGATACAGATTGTAATATTTCTAAACAAGTACAAATAGATAAAGCAAATAATAAGTGCAAAAAAAGTAATATAGAATTAATAAAGTCTAATCCGTGTTTTGAAATATGGTTTATATTGCATTATAGTAATAGTACTAAACAATATAATTCTAATATGGAACTGATAGATGAATTAAAGAAATATATTCCTCAATATGAAAAAAGTAAAGATATTTTTCAATTTATAAGTGAGAGAACAAACATTGCAATAGAGAATGCTAAAAGACTTGAAAGTTATCATATGAAATTAGGAAAAGATATAAATGCCATGGAATGCAATCCTAGTACACAAGTGTATAAAGTATTAGAAAAAATCAAGGAGTATGAGAAAATTTAATATATGTATAAATAGGACTTATTGATATTATAAGTTCTATTTTTGTGTAAATAAACAATAGATGAATAATATAAAAAAGTGAGAATATGATTTTGTTAAGGAGGAATGCTTATGAAATGTAAATATGAAATAAATTATACTTTTCCAAAATCATTATCAGTTGAAGAAATAAAAGAAATTGTGTGCAAGAAAATTGCAAAGTTAATGATTTTAGATGAAAAATAAAAAATATAATAATGGAGGTATTAAAATAGGCATTTAGCCGAATCAATAGGAAAGGAAAGTTGATTATGGTAATAAATGTATTTAAAGAAGGAAATGATGAAAATGATGCATTAGATAAGAATAATTATAGTATAAAAGAGGAAGATGATGATAGTGAGGTACAAAAAATAAAATCACATTTAGATATAACATATTTAAAATATGTTTCTGATAACATTAAATATTTATTAAAACTTAATATTACAAATGATAATGAGTGCTTTGAAAAAAGTAGTAAATATACTAAAGATAAAGAAACAGGAGATAAATATAGAGTAATTTTATATATAAGACTTTCTGTTGAGGATGGAGATGTAATTGATGGAGATGTTAGCAAGAGTATAAGAAATCAATTGTTAATTTTATTAGATGAATGTGAAAAGAGAGGTTGGGTTGTTGTTGCAATATTTTGTGAAGAAGGAATTTCTGGTGCAGATGATAATAGACCAGAATGGAATAAGTCTTTAAAGTTTTGTGAATATGGAAATACAGAAATTGTATTGTGCAAAAGCCAATCTAGATTTTCAAGAAGTATGGAAATGATAGAAAAATATTTACATAACGAATTTATTACATGGAATATAAGATTTGTAGGGTTAGTAGATAGTACAGACACATCTGTTATAGGAAACAAAAAAACTAGACAGATAAATGGATTAGTAAATGAGTGGCAAGTAGAAGATCAATCAATAAATATAAGAGCAGTATTAAAAAATAAACAATCTAATGGTTTATTTACTGGTGCATTTGCTCCATACGGTTATCTAAAAGACCCAAAAGATAAATATCATTTTATAATAGATGAAGATGCAGCAAGAGTTGTTAGAAAAATTTTCGAAATGTATGCAAGTGGGAAACGGAGCAACTAAGATATGTTCATATTTGAATGAGAATAAAATACCAATTCCTAGTATATATAAACATCAAAAAGGTTTAAAATTCAATTGTCCAACTGTTAAATATGATCAAAGAATAACATACCAAGTTGAAAAAGGAGATAGCTTAGTTGCAATAGCAGATAAATATCAATCAACAGTAAAAGAAATAATACAATATAATTCAATAGAAAGTGAAGAAATTACTGAAGGTCAGATAATAATAATACCAGTTGTTCATGTATGGAGAACAAATACAATATATAATCTGTTAAAAAATGAGGTATATATTGGAACATTAATACAACATAAAAATGAAATTATAAGTTATAAAAATAAAAAAGAAAGGACTATTCCAAAAGAGCAAAGGATAGTAGTTCCACATTGTCATGAAGCTATAATAGATAAAGAAACATGGAATATAGTAAGTGCAAGATTTGAAAGATATAGAAAAGTAAAATCAAATAAAAAAGGAGAAATATCGTTGTTTTCTGGAAAATTGAAATGTGGATGTTGTGGACACGCATTATATAGAGATTATCATGAGAGGGGAAATAAAACATATTCTTATTGGTTATGTGGAAATAGATATGGAACTGCTAAATTTTTATGTAACAATAAAAAACTTGTTAATGAACAGGAGATAGAGAAAATAATACTAGATGAAATTAATAAAGAATTGAATATATATTATGATAAATCATTAGTAGAAGAAAAGTATTATGAACATAAAGTAGTTAATTCTTTAGAAGATGAAATAAAATTATTACAAAAAGAAAAGAAGGAATTAGAAAATAATATAAGTAAAAAGCAAAACACAATATCATTACTATATGAAGATAGAGCGAATGGAATTATTGATTTAACAGAATTTACAATGATAAAAAATAAAAACAGTATAGATATTGGACATTTTCAAGAAAGACTAAAAAATATAGAAAGTGAATTATTAGACTTAAATAAGAAAAAACTAGAAAAGTATGATACAGAAAAAATATTAAAAAAATATAAAAAAATTGAAAGTCTAACTAGAAATATATTGGATGAATTTATATCAAAAATTCACATAGGCTATTATAATTCAGAAACAAAAACAAGAAAGATGGAAATAGAGTGGAATATAAGTACCTAATATTTTTTTCGGTATATTAAAAACTAGCACATGATGGTATGATAAAAAATGGAACAGGTTTTACAGATATATATAATTATAGAAATTCTAGATATTTTATAAATACAGTAAAAGAAGCAAGGAGAGCCTCTACAGATAAAGACTTAGTTATATTTGCAGGAGCATGTCAAAGCTTTTTTGAAGCAATTATGGAATCAGGGGCAAATTTTGCCTCATCTCCAGCAAGAGTCTTAATAGATTTTATGGATCCATTAACAATTGCAGAAAAAGTTGCAGTAACTTCTGAAGAAAAAAATGTTACAATGAAAGAGATTTCCTATTTACTAAAAGACGATAATAAAAGAATAGGAGGGGTAACTTCTAAGGGAACAAAGAAAAAATATACTTTATAACAAAATGTTACAATTTTGTGACAAAAATGTAACAAAAATGTAACAACAAAGATAAATCAGCCAAAACTGTTGATAGGGTAAGGGTAAGGAACAATTACATTAACCGATATTTTTTGACATTTCAAGGCAAAAATGCTATAATTTGGACATCAATAGAGAAGTAGGTGGTTATATGTTTTGTAAAAGTGACATCGATAATTTAAAAACAGATATCGAGGCACAAATTGGACAAAAGATACTTATAAAAGGAACATTGGGAAGAAGTAAGATTTATGAAAAAGTAGGTACAGTAAAAAATGTGTATTCAAATTTATTCATAGTAAAATGTGATGAAGAAGAGGGAAATACCTCATATAACTACACAGATGTATTAACAAAAAGTGTAGAACTATCTATTTTTAATGGAACAGATTATTCGCCATTAGATATACCAATTTTTGATGAAAAAAAAGCTAAAAAATTAGCTGTTTTGTAAAGAAATAATAAGAGATAAAAAAATTCCTAGTTAAACTAGGAATTTTTTTTTGATTTTTACATATATATATTAAAAACAAGGAGGATATGATATGAAGGTTGAAACAGTAAAAAAGAATATATGTATAAATAGAATAGTAACTCAAAAAACCGAAAAAATTATGTTAGAAGAGGATACTATAATTCCCGATATAAAGCCTGATATCTTAAAATCAATAAGTACAAGTGGGAATGTGTGCATATATAGAAAAGAAGTGTTAGATGGAAAGATAAAGCTAGATGGAAATTTAAATATTTACATAATTTATTTGGCAGATGAAGAAAGAGATAATGTAAGAGGAATCAATACAAACATTGATTTTAAAGAAGTAATTGAATGTAACGAAGCCTTAAATGGCATGAGTCTAAACGAAAATGTTATGATAAAATCAATAGAATGTAAAGTATTGAATGGAAGAAAAATAAATCTAAAAGTAGAATTAGAAGCCGAAATAACCTTATATGCTAATGAGGAATTGGACATAGTAAATAATGTTCAGAATATAAAAGATATTCAAGAAATCAGAAAAAATGTAAAATTCAATTCTGTAATAGGTAGTAATTCTACAAAAACATATGCAAAAGAAACAATTAAAATTGATTCAGGAGATAATTTAGCAGAGATATTAAGAGTAGATTTTAGTATTATTAATAAAGATAATAAAATGAGCTATAACAAAATATTAGCTAAATCAGATGCAGATGTAAAAATAATGTATTTAACAGAAGACAATAGAATTAGAAATGTAGAAGAAAAAATTCCAATAATGGGATTTGTAGAAATGCTTAATGTTTCAGAAGATGATATATGTGATACTAAATACACAGTAAGAAATATATTAATTAAACCGAATTCAGAAGAAGAACATTCTATATATGTTGAGATAGAATTAGAAATATCATGTAATGCAATTAGAGAAGAAGAAATAGAAGTCTTAGAAGATTTATATAGTCCAAGTATGAATGTAGAATTTAACTCTAGAAATATTGTAACAATGGTAGACAAAAGGAATAAAAACGATGTATATGAAATAAGAGAAAAAATGCAAATACAAGAATTAGCAGGGGAGAAAATAAGAGATATAAGAATAACACCTAATATAAATAATGCAACAGTTTCTAGAGGAAAAATAAAATATGATGGAGAAGTAAAAGTAGATTTTCTAATAACTTCAAATAATCAAACAACAGTAGAAGGAATAACAAAGACAATTCCGATTATGTATGTAATGGATTATGAAGAGGTTACAGAAAGCAGTAAAATAGATACAAATGTAGAAATTGCAATGCAAGATTTTGTTATTGAAGATTCTGAAGTAACTTTAAACATCAACTTAAATTTCGAAGTAAGTCAATATAATCAAATAAACATGAATGTTATTGAAGATGTTAATATTAATGAAGAAGCCTGCAATGAAAATCCATATAGTATGACAATATATTTTGTAAAGTCAGGAGATAGTCTATGGAAAATCGCAAAAAAATATAGAAGCACAATTGAAGATATAGTAAGATTAAATGAAATAGAAAATCCAGACAAGATAGATGTTGGAATGCAATTATTTATTCCAAAATATGTTTGTGCGAAAAGTAATTAAAGAACCATGGATAAAATATATTCAAGAGCAAGAATCCGATTTCCCAAAATAATGTATGGAGGGAGAAAAGGTAATGAAAATTATAAAAAGGTAATTAAAATAATATTAGTTTTAATTATAGCAATATTCGTAATGGTAAATATGCTTAATGCTATTAATCCTATATTTGAGAAATTGTGTATAGACGAAGCAAAAAGTATAGTAACCATAGAAGTAAACAGAATAACAACAATAAATGTAGACAAATATCAAGAAAGTGAACTAATAACTATTAAACAAGATGAAAATGGAAATATACAACTACTACAAGTAAACTCTAGACCATTAAACAATATGATATCAAGTATAACAAATGATATTCAAATAAGTTTAAATGATAATGATAGATTAACTTCACATATACCATTTGGTAGTATAACAGGGGTTAAGTGGATTTCTGGTGTTGGACCAAACATTCCTTTAAAAATTGCATTATCAGGAACAATACAAACGAAAATAAGAAATGAATTTGATGATGCTGGAATAAATCAAACTTTGCATAGATTATGGTTAGATATAACATGTGATATAAATATATTAACACCATATGAAACAATACAAACACAAGTAACAAGTGAATTAGTACTAAGTGAAAATGTAATTATTGGAGGAGTTCCAAATGTGTATCTAAATACAGAATCAAATTAAAAGGGCTATCATGCCCTTTTTAATTTCATAAGAAAATCAATTGTGATATTGTAGGGACGCCCAAAGGGCGTCCGTTTTGGTTCGCTTATTTTAATGCTGTAACAGATTTCGAATATTTTTTCAATTTTTCATAAGCAAGATAATTTATAGTTCCAGCAGGGAAATTACCTAGACTGTCTTTACGTCCAGCAGGTACTCCAGTTAAAATTTCAATACCTTCCTCAATAGTAGAAATAGCATAAATATGGAATTCCTTCTTTTTAACAGACTCTATAACCTCATCAGATAAACTTAAATTCATTACATTTTGTATAGGAATTATAACTCCGTGACTTCCATTTAAACCTTTAGTCTTACAAACATGATAAAATCCCTCAATTTTATCATTTACTCCACCTATGGGTTGAATTTCTCCTTTTTGATTAACAGAACCAGTAACAGCAATTGATTGATTTATTGGAACATTTGATAAACTAGAAAGTAAAGCATACAGCTCTGTACTAGATGCACTATCTCCATCAACTCCATTATATAATTGTTCAAAACAGATACTTGCAGTAAGAGAAAGAGGGAAGTCCTGAGCAAATTGTTCACCAATATAACCAGTTAAAATTAGTACTCCTTTAGAATGAGAAGAACCAGAAAGTTCAACTTCTCTTTCTATATTTATAATACCAGCTTTACCAGTATAAGTATTAGCTGTTATTCTAGCAGGTTTTCCGAAAGTATAATCTCCAGTAGTCATTATAGTTAAACCATTAATTTGTCCAACCTTATATCCATCTGTATCAATTAAAAGCATATCATCTTTAATCATCTCAGATAACCTATTATCATATTTTTGAACTCTAGCAATTTTCTCATCAATTGCTTTTTTAATAAATTTTCCTGTAATAACCTTAGAACGAGCCATATTAGCCCAAGTTCCAGCTTCACTAATTATTTGAGATAAATCATTAAAACGGGTAGAAAGTTTTCTTTTATCATCAGCAAGTTTTGAGGCATATTCAATCATTTTTGCAACAGCCTCTTTATCTAATTGTGGTAAATGTTCCCTTTCACAGAAAGAATGCATAAATCTTGCTAATAATAATACATTCTCATTTGTAAGAGGTGCATCTTCTGCAAATTCTATTTTAATTTTAAATAATTTTTTAAAATTAGGATCCATAGCAAGTAAAGTTTGGTAAATTTCCTCACTACCAATTAAAATTACTTTAACATTAAGGGGAATAGGTTCTGGTTTTAGAGATATCATAACCATTGCACTACGTTGCTCACCAGAATTATCTATACCAATTTCTTTTACTCTTAAAACTCTTTTCAAATTTTCATAACAAGCAGGACTAGACAATAAATCTTCTGCTTGAAATATTATATAACCACCATTAGCAATATGAAGAAGACCAGGTTTTAACATTGTAAAGTCAGTCTTAAGCATCCCCATATAATTTTCGTATTCAAGTTTTCCAAAGATATTTTGGAAAGAATAGTTAGAATCCATTATTACAGGAGCACCTTCCAATTTGCTATTATCAACAAAAAGATTAACTCTATAATTTAACCAAGGTTTGCTGACATCAGGGTTAGGAGAAGGTTCATTTTTCTTGTCTTTATCATCACTTGCATGTACAAAATATTGAATATTTTTTAATATATCTTTTTTAATATTATCCATAAATTGACTAATCTTTTTATTTCTTTTAAATTTAGATTTAACATAATTAACATGTACATTAACAGTTAAAAGAGATACATTTGATTGCCACTCTTCGATTTTTTTATCAGACTGTTTCTCAATAGCCTTTATTTCACTAATAGCACTAATTATATATTCTTGGACTATTGCAGAATTACTTTCATATTCTTGCCTAATAGACTCATCTAATTTCTCAAATTCATCTTCTTCTAAAGTTTTGCCTTCATAAACTGGCATCATATACACACCATTTTGAGCAGTTTTAACTATGAAACTATATTTAGAAGCTTTTTCGTTAAGTTTTTCTAATAAATCAGAACGCTTTTGTTCAAACTCTTGACGAATTAAAGCCTTTTCTTTTTCAAAGTCATCATTACTAAAAGTTTTAGCTATATCAACTTTAACATCCTTTATAAATCCTTCCATAGTTTCTTTAAACTCTTTACCTTGACCAGCAGGAAGAGAAACAGCTATAGGCTCATTTGGATTATCGAAATTATAGATATAACACCAATCAACAGGAGGTTTCTTTTTACTAGAAAGTTTGTCAAGATAATTTCTAGTATACATAGTCTTACCAACACCACTTGGACCTTCAAGATATAAGTTGTTTCCACGAACATCAACATTAAGGCCAAACTCAAGTGCACGAATCGCACGATCTTGGCCTATACCTTTATCATTACTATCAAGCTCTTCAGTAGTCTCAAAATCAAAGTTTTCTGTACTACAAAATGCCTTTAAATCCTTGTAGCTCAATTCATTTTTCTTATTCATCATAAGTACCTTCTTTCTAAAATTCATATGTATATTTTATTTCACAATCTCTAATCCCATAATATAAGCATCTTTATCGTCTTTATAATAATTTTTCCTAATTCCAAGATTTTTAAACCCAAAATTCTCATATAATTTAATAGCATGCACATTTTCGACATTCACCTCTAAAGTAATAGAAGAGCAATTTAAGTGTTTAGAAATATTTATCAAATTCTTTAAAATAGCAGAACCAATTTTATTATTCCTTTTATCAATCCTAACTGCAATATTATTTATATTAGCCTCATCTAAAACTATAGAAATACCACCAAAACCTAGAATTTCTTCATCATCTATTGCAACAATATAGTAGCAATTAGAATTACTTAATTCATCTTTAAAAATACCAACTGTCCAAAAATCATCAAAATTATTTAAGTTACTAGAGATTTTATCTAAATCCTCTAAAGTCATTTCACGAAATTCCATTAGTTTATACCATTACTTTCTGCACTAGATTTCTTTAAGTATAGTGGTGTAAGAAGATTTGAATCCCCATAATCTCCTGCACAAAATTTATCAAAAGCACATCTTGCAATATCTTTAGCCGATATAATTACATTAGGATTGATTTGCATTTTATCAGATTCTATCATATCATTTAAAATTATTCTACAATTTCCTGTAAAAAAAATGTTTTTTTCTAAATTATTTACAAATTCTAAAATATTATCAATAGAATCAAAAAAGTAATCATGAGTTTGAGTTAATTTGCCGTTGTAAAATTTAAAAATACCACAATAAGCATTACCATGATTAGCATTTACTAAAGAACAAATATATTGTAGGGGTGCCCTTTGGGCGTCCGTAATATCAAATAATTTATATGCAAAACCCTCTAATGAAGTAACACCAACACATGGTTTATTTGTAACATCGCAAAAAGCCTTAATAGTAGAAAGTCCTATTCTAATTCCAGTAAAAGAACCGTGGTCCTTTATCACAAGCAAATAAGTCAATATCGTTTATAGTTAAATTAGTTTTAGATAATACCTCATCAACAAGAGGCATAAGCGCAACTGAATGCGTATTTATAGCATCTAATGTTTTTTCTAAAATAACATTTTTATCTTCTAAAATTGCAACAGAGCAAACTTCAGTTGCAGTATCAATAGCTAAAATTTTCATTTCAAAACCTTTCGTATATTAAAATAAAATTTATTTAGTGAGATAATTTCTTTATAGGGGCGATTATTAATCGCCCGTCCTTAATAAACATTTTCGATAGCTAAATTCCTATAATTCTCATTTTCTAAATCTCTTTCAAAGGTGATTTTTGTATATTTTTTAGGCAAAGCATCCTCTATAATATCGCCCCATTCAATAATAGATATACCCTTATCAAAATATTCATCCCCACCAATACTATAAAAATCTGAAGAATCCTTTAATCTATAAACATCAAAGTGGTAGATATTAACATTATCAGAATTATACTCATTAACAATAGTAAAAGTAGGACTAGAAATTTCATTTTGTATTCCAAAATAAGATAGAATTCCTTCAGTAAATTTGGTTTTACCAGAGCCCAAATCACCAATAAGAACAATAACATCTCCAACTTTTAAATTTTTAGCAAAATCTTTTGCAAATTCTAATGTATCATTAGGGCTCTTAGATAAAAAATTATACAAAAAAATCACCTCTTTAAATCTAAGACATTATATAGCAAAATTCTAAATAAATCAACAAAAATAGCAAATACTTGTGATAAATAGTAAACTTGACTGTTCAGTCAACAGTTTGACAGCGTATATCATAAATGATAATCTAGTATGATAAACTAGATTGGGGAATATTTAATTAAAACTTAAAAGGAGGAAATTAATAAATGAAAGGTATTAAATTAGGAGATAAGCAGTCAAAATATCCAATTATTCAAGGAGGAATGGGTGTAGGAGTATCGGCGCATAATTTAGCAGGAAATGTTAGTAAAGAAGGAGGAATAGGGATTATATCAACTGCTGATATTGGATATTTAGAAAATGACTTTGAAAAAAATCCAATGGAAGCTAATTTAAGAGCAATTGGGAAAGAAATAAAAAAAGCAAGAGAAATTGCAGGAGAAGACAAAATAATTGGTGTAAATGTTATGGTAGCTCTAAAAAACTATGTAGAAATCGTAAAAGAATGTGTAAAACAAAAAGTAGATTTAATTATATCAGGAGCAGGAATACCAAAAGAATTACCAGAATATGTAAAAGGAAGCAATACAAAAATTGCTCCAATTGTATCTTCATTTAGATGTTGCAAGCTAATAGTAAATCATTGGATAAAAAAATATAATTATGTACCAGATATGATTATAATAGAAGGACCAGAAGCAGGGGGACATTTAGGCTTTAAGACAGAAGAGTTGGAAGAAGAAACAAAACCTAAATTAGAAGACATTACAAAAGAAGTAGTAAATTATATTAAAGGAATAGAAAAAGAGACTAATAAAAACATTCCAGTAATATCAGCAGGAGGAATATGGGACTCAAAAGATATAAAAAAGTTTTTAAGTTTAGGTGCAAGTGGAGTACAAATGGCAACTAGGTTTGTTGCAACAAATGAATGTGATGCTTCAATTGAATTTAAAGAAGCATATGTTAAAGCTAAGAGTGAGGATATAAAAATAATAAAAAGTCCAGTCGGAATGCCAGGAAGAGCAATAAATAATGAATTTATAAAAAAAGTAGAAACAGAAAAATGCAAAATAGATAAATGTTATAATTGCATTAAAACATGCAATATAGTAAACAGTCCATATTGTATTACAAAAGCTTTAATAAATTCTGTAAAAGGAAAAGTAGAAGAGGGCTTAATCTTTTGTGGTAGCAATGTCAGTAAAATTGATAAAATCGTTCCAGTACATGATTTAATGCAAGAATTAGTCTGTGAACTGTAATTAATATAATAGAATAATTGTATTGATAAATCTCCCTATTTGTGATAATATATAATTCATCAACTTAAAGAGGAAGGTAAAAAGATGATTTTATCGATATTTTTAATAATTATAGGTTTTATATTACTTATAAAAGGAGCAGATTTTTTAGTAGAGGGTAGTAGCAATATAGCTAAGAAATTTCACATACCTGAAATAATAATAGGGTTAACAATAGTATCAATAGGAACATCAATGCCAGAACTATTTGTAAGTCTAACCTCAGCTCTAGAAGGACGTTCTGATATGTCAATGGGAAATGTAATTGGAAGTAATATAGCAAACCTATTGTTGATTTTAGGATTAGCAACAATTATTAGACCAATAAAATTTCAAAAAGAGACAAGACTAATAGAAATGCCAATGTGTTTAATAATAACAATAATTTTTATGATATTCTGTAATACAGGAGCAGGAATATCAAAACCAGAAGCAATAGTATTATTGATATTATTTATGATATTCATATTATATACAATAATAATGGGAAAAAAAGGAGAGGAATTTGATAAAGAAGATACTATTGTAGAATTAAGAACAGAAGAAGAAAAAATATCAATTTTCAAAAGTATTATATATATTGCATTAGGAATAGTAGGATTAAAAATTGGTGGAGATTTATCAGTAGATAATGCAGTAATCATTGCAGAGAAAATTGGAATAAGTGAAAAAATAATTAGTTTAACAATACTTGCAATAGGGACAAGCCTGCCAGAATTAGTAACAAGTGTTACAGCAGCAATAAAAGGAAATAGTGATATAGCAATAGGAAATATAATAGGTTCAAATATTTTCAATATGCTACTTATAATTGGTGTAGCAGCACTTATAAATCCAATTTCATATAATCTTTCATATAACCTAGAAATGATAATATTGATATTAGGAATAATACTTTTATCACTATTCCCAATAATACCACCAAAAAATCAAATGAATAGACTAAATGGACTCATATATCTAATTACATATATAATATATATGGTAATTTTATTTATAACATAACAAAAATCGATTATAACACTTCATAAGAATTCACTAACTGTAGGGGCAGGCATTGTGTCTGTCCATTTGTTCTAACATAAATGAGATAATAAAGAAAGGAAAAAATGATGACAAAGATTAATGAAGAAGATTTAAACGAGTTATTTTTAGAACTTAAAAGTGTTAATAAAGATATAGCCTTTCAAAAATTATATACACAATATAATAAATTAATATATGGAATTGCATTTAGCATAGTTAAAAATAAAGAAGATGCAGAAGATGTAGTACAAATATTTTTTTCAAAGTTATACACACTTGAAAAAGAAAAATTGCCAAGTAAAAACACAGCAAGTTGGATATATACAGTCACTAAGAACGAAGCTATTTCATTATTAAGGAAAAAGAAAAATCATTTTAATTTAGAAGCAATTTATGAAATTGAAGATAAAGACAATGAAATAAATAATATTATTGATAAAGAAGAATTTAATAAACTAATCAGTAAATTAGATGATAAAGAAAAAGAAATAATATCATTAAAAATAATCTCTGGTTTATCATTTGAACAAATTGCCAAACTATTAAATAAACCAACTGGAACTATAAAATGGAAATATTATAAGGGTGTACATACATTAAAATTACTATTAAGTAATCTAGCAATATTTATTTTAAGCTTTGTTATAGGATTAAAAACATTATCTAATAAAGATAAAGGAAGTGAAATAAAGCAAGAGACATTAATAGATAATAAAGTAGAAAGGGAAGAAGATACTAAATTACAAGATACAAACGAAACAAAGAAATCAGAAAATACCATTAATAATACAGAAGATGAAATAGAAAATCCTTATGAAAACACAGTTACAGAACAAATACAGGTAAACAATTTAAATTATGTAGGAATAGGAATATTAGTTGTTTCTTCCATATTTTTATGCATAACAATAATTTTTACACTTTTATTCATAAAATACCAACTAAAATCAAAAAAAAGACCATCTAAATAGTAGAAAGGTTAAGGTGGTATTAATGAAGAAAAGTTTAAAAGTATTTATAGGAATAATAATTTGTATTATAATCTTGTTAGGGGTAATGTTTTTTATAGACTATACTAATGTATCAAACTTAAAAGCTCCTGTATTTGTTATAAAAAAAGGAACTCAAGATAATACAACTACATATTTAGGATTAGGTTATAAAGTTGAAATAGAGAATTATCCTTCAAAAAATGATACACAACAAATTATAAGAACAGAAATGTATATGTATAATAAATTTATAACTGGAGCTATAGCAAATATAGAAATCGAAAATAATAATAAACCAAATAATATTAAAGATTTACCAAAAGAATATAGTTTAATAAATGCAATAGTAGATAATTGTGTAGTATCAATTCATGGAAATAAAATGTATAACAAAGATGAATTAGATAGATTTTTAGAAAGTGTAAAAGATAATATACCAGACTTTATAAGATGTATAAATTATACCATAGAAGGAGACATGATAATAACAGATGTTTATTTCGAAGGAAATAATAACTTTAAAGCAATATTAGATAGTACTAGAGACAAATGGTCAAATGAAAAAGATAGAAATTATGAAAATTGCAAATTTACAAAACTAGAAATAGAAGAAGCACCTGAAGGAACTAACATAACATTAAAAGAAAAAGTAGAAGGAAATATAGAAGAACTATTAGTTACTTACTACAATAATGATGTACAAGTTATAAATGATTATGAAAACAACTTTTTATTAGAAATAAAATCAAGTGAGAAAAAGGAAACACAAAAAATCACGGTAGATGAGTTAAAGGAGAAATATAATTATGATATATATTACTATGGACTAGAAAGTATAAAAATTAAAATAAATGGAGAGGAAATAGACTTAAAAGAAGCATTAAAGACAGGAAAAATTACAATGGAGCAAATAATAGAACAAGCAGAAAAAGATAGACAAGCAGGAATTATATCAGATGATATATTAAAAGATGGTGGAACAAAAATATATGACTATGGCTCATATATAATTATAAAAAGACATTCTATAATAGGAGCAGAAAAAGGATATATAGAAGATGTATATATAGGAATACCAGAAATGTTATCAATTAAATCATTATGGTAAATTTATAAAATATTACAAAATGCAATATATAAATAATTGAGATTTATAAAGTTATTGTAGGGGCGCCCTTCGGGCGTCCGTTTATCAAAAGATAAATACAAAATAACTTAAATAGAATTTTATGAGTTAGAGAGGATATAAAACATGCCAAAAATATTAATAGTAGAAGATGATGAGAAATTAAGAAATGAATTAGAAATATTTTTAAACAACAATGGATATGAAGCACAAAGTTTAAAAGAATTTAAAGATACTATAAATAAAATTTTAAAAATAAACCCAGACTTATTATTATTAGACATAAACTTACCAGAGGCAGATGGAGAATATATATGTAAAGAAATCAGAAAAAAATCAGCAATGCCTATAATAATAGTTACAAGTAGGGATAATGAAATAGATGAATTACTTTGTATAAACTATGGAGCAGACCATTACATAACAAAACCATTCAATATACAAATTTTACTTGCTAAAATAAGTTCATTATTAAAAAGAACTAATAGGATAGGAGAAACAAATGAAAAAATAGATGCAAAAGACTTCATATTAAATATATCCAAAAGTACAATAGAAAAGGATGACAAAATAGTAGAACTAACTAAAAATGAATATAAAATACTACATTTCTTAGTTCAAAATAGAGAAAAAATAGTATCAAGAGATGATATAATGGAATGTCTATGGGATACCGAAAGCTTTATTGATGATAATACCTTAACTGTAAATATCACTAGGCTAAGAAATAAACTAGCAGAAATAGGACTAAAAGAATTGATAGAGACGAAAAGAGGACAAGGCTATATACTAAAATTCAAAAAATAATTGCCCTTTGGCTGTGTTATTCATCGAAAGAAAATCCTTGACGTACACAAAGTACGTCGCCGGTATTTCTTTCTTGAATGCCTTGCCAAATAACAATTCTTTTTAGAATTTGTATAATATAAAACAATATATGAAAAATGACCAGCTATAAAAAGTCAATAGAAAAATGAAAAAATTTAAAAAAGTTTTTT
>CAPZDM010000001.1:36334-58286 GCA_948745425.1 uncultured Clostridia bacterium | reverse complement strand
AAACTATAAGTTTTCCGAGTCCCCCAGCATAGCTGGGGGTTAACTTTAATGTTAAATTGTAAAAATCCAGATTTCTCTGGATTTTTTTGAATCACTTTTTTGCACGAATATCGCTATTTCTGAGGTAAAAAATATATCCTTACATTTTATTTATCTTAGAAATACACTTATCACAAATCAATTTGTTTTCAAAAGTTATCAAGTTTTTTGAACCTCCACAAAATGTGCAGTTTGGTTCACATTTTCTCAATACTATTGAACTTCCATCAACAAATATCTCAATTGGATCTTTTTCTTTTATGTTATATTTGTTTCTTAATTCCATTGGTATAACTATTCTTCCTAGTTCATCAAGTCGTCTTATAACCCCTGTACTCTTCATTTCTGATTTTCCCCTTTCATAATTTTATAAATGCGTGTATTTATATTTTAGCAAATCAATAGTTTAAAGTCAATAAAAAATCCTTTCTAGATATTCTCTATCAAGAAAGGTATTATATATATAATATAAAGTTTATATCTTAATCCATTTTACTAAAATAATCTCCTACTAAATCATTTACTGTTATTCTAAAGCATTTAGCAAAACCACAAATTTCATAATCCACAACTGTTCTTATTCCCTTTTCTATGTTATAAATCGCTTGTTTATGAATATTGATACCATACAACATAAGCATTCTTGATAATTTCTCATATGAAAGATTATTTAATTTGCGATATTCTCTTATTTTATCACCTATAACATTCAGTTTACCTTCTATATTTCTTGAATTTTTCATATTATACTCCTTAAAATATTTATTTACATATCTTTTAGTCTACTTGCAATGATTCATGTATAAAAATACTTATTACTATATACTTTGTTCGTTATTTTTATACTTTTTTATCTGTTTTCTATTAAATGTATATTTTTATACTTATTAGATGTTATTTTGGAATAAAAAGTTGCATTTTTATTCCTTTTATATACTAAATTATATATAATAAGATTTCATTTTGTTTTTTTATAATGCTCCTATACTTATGATGCTTTCATATTGACATATTTATATGAATTTGGTAAATTATTTTTAATAGTTTATGGGAGGTGAATTTGAAATGAATAAAAGTGAATTAGTTAGTACAATGTCTACAAAAGTGGGTGAATCAAAGAAATCTGCTGAAACAAATTTAGATGCCATTATTGAAGTTATTTCTAACGAATTAAAGAATAAAGGAAAAGTTAAATTAGTTGATTTTGGAAATTTTGAAACTCGTAAAAGAAGTGCTAGAAAAGGAAGAAACCCAAGAACTAAAGAAGAAATAAAGATACCTGCTTCAGTCATACCAGTATTTAAAGCTGGTAAAGGATTAAAAGAAGCTGTTAATAAATAGTTTAAATGATGGATATTAAAATCCATCACTTTTTTATTCATTCAGCACTTCAAGTCCTGGATATGTGGAATATAAAAATGGTATCTCACATTCAATATTTTCTAGTTCTTCGCCATTAGGAAATGCTAAAATTAACCTATCTGCCTTTGGTATTGATAATGGATAAGAATTTATAATTTTTACTACTCCCTTTTGGTTTTCTTCATCTGCTACAATTATGTGATACATTAGATTGTCTTTTGTTAAGAACGTTATAAATACTGGCTCATAACCTTGATAGAATTTTACAAAACGATTTTTATACTTACATAGAATATCTAGGGCTATTAGCATTTTATCATTGATTTTCTTTGTATTATGAACGAATACGTCTCCCTTTTTACTTACCATATTACCATCTAAAATGTTTCTAAAATTATTATTTTCATCATTATATAATATCTGTAGTTGAGTTAATCTAGCACATCCGAAATCCTGCAAAAAATTTATTACTTTTAATTTGTCAACCATAATATCCTCCTTCTATATAACTCTCATTAAATATCCATAAATTAGTTTCTTATCTTCCTTAATCTCTGTAACTCTAATTAATACATTATCTAAATAATGTGGATAGTTATTAAATCTTGCTGGAACTCTAACTAAGCAAGAGATATTTGTTGTATCTAGTTGCACAATAATACCACTATTTTTCTTTGGAAATGCAATAACCTTACCTGTATACTCTCCGTTTTCTGTTATATATTTTCTAATGTTTTTATAGGGATTTTCTATAAAGTCTTTTGCACTTAATTCAAATATATTTTTTTCTATGTCAATATCCTTAATCTTCACTTTAAGATATTCTCCTGGTGCATATATGCTTTTACAGTTCAAAATATATATATGCTGTAAATTATCTACTTTTATAATTACCTCTTTTCCATACAGCTCAACTATAATATGTTTAACTCCAACAGCAAGTATTCTAACCCATACAGTATCATTAATATTTAGTTTTGGTAATTCTAGTTCTGCTCTTAGTTCCATTGCATCTTTTCTACTTGCTATTGCTATATTAGAAGTAGTATCTAGTTCAATTATGATAAAATCAATTTCAGCACCTAACATTCCTCTAATCATAGATTTATTTATTTTTGATATTCCTAAATGTGTACTAGGAATAAGCACCTTTATATCTTCATACCAAACTATTGCACAAGATATATTTTCATTTTTATATTTATAATATTCATCTTCTATGCCACTAATTTTACCTGTTAATATTCTTCTTTCTTCTTTACTTCTCATTATTTCTTTTATTGCTAAATCGTTCACTTTTTCACCTCCAATTAAAAAAGCACTTACCATTTTAGGTAAATGCTATTATTTATTAAATTATTTAAAATATGTAGTGTTCTATTCTCAGAATTCTTATTAAAATCCTTCATTTTATAATTTATCTATTCGTATTACAAATCATCAATATTTCTTGATATAATTTTATAAATTGTTTTATAGTAAATTTTTTCTAAAAAAGATACATAAATCCTTTTATATCTTTTCCTTTTTTTTACGCAATTTTCTAGTTTTTGAGCTAGTTGCGAAAAATCATTTTCATCATAATCCCAAGTAGAAACATATTCACATATATCTTCATCATCTCCAAATAACTCTATATAATTGTTTAATGCTATATCATATCTATCCATATTTACTCTCCAAATTATTTGTTTCCTTTTTCATTTATTCTTCTAGTTATTTCTGTGGATATCTCGCTCATACTTGATTTTATATATGGTGTTTTTAAACTTTCTTCTGTTGAAAGGATTGGAATTATATTTAACGGTTCTAATCCAGCCTCTCTTAGCATTTTATTTAAATCCTCTGCATCCCTTTTGGTGTCTATACCTCCAGTGGCATATTTTTTTGATACATTATCTATAACTTGATACTCCATACTATATTTCCTCTCTTTATAATATCTTTTGATGAAATTATAGCATAAAGTTAAAAATTATTCCACCCCAGTTTTTCTTTCTTTTTTACGGGCTTTTCTGCCTCTTTTCCTTTTACTAGAATATTATTAGCTGTATTCTTTGTCCACTTAGGATTATATTCACTAATAGGGCTATCTTTTAGTTTACTTGCAAGAGGATGTTCCTTATACATTACTTTGTCTAATAATAATGGTTTATTTCCTCTAAGATTTACAAGTAATTTGTTTGATGGTATCCTTAAAATCTCATCTACATTTAATAAATTTCTTTTTAGTGTTGATATATTTTTCTGACCGTATTCTTCGATATCACCTTCTATACTATTTGACTTCTTTATTGAAGTGGTTTCAACCGTTGATACCCCTATCAAATCGCAAAAATATTGCGATGTCAAAACATCTGTCATTCCCATACCAATTCTTGTATCACAATTACCTATTATTTCTTCCCATAAATCATTAGGATATCTATTTTTAAATTGTCCGTATATTTTGTAAAATTGGAATTAATGCAATTCCTCTACTTCTAACTGTAGATATTTTTTTATTAAAATCAGGAATTTGTCCTATATTTGCGAACTCATCTAAAAAACAAAACACTTCATTTTCACATCTGCCATTTGGTTTTGAATCTGCATATCTAACTAACTTTATAAAGAGAAAAGTATAGAATAATGAAGCAATAAAATCAAAAGAGGAATTCATATCACTTGTTATTACATAGTAAATGCAAGGCTCTTGTGCTGGTAAGGTTAGGTCAATATCAGTTTCAGAGGTTATTTTTTGTAAATCCTCGTTTTGAAACATTTGTAATCTTGTTCCTAGACCTGTAATTACACTAGCTTTTATTGTATCTGAGCCACTTGCAAAAATATTATATGACATACGAGCAGGACTGTCTGGAGATAGTTTTTTAAATATATCATCTATTTCCCCAATATCCCCATTTGCAATATGTTTATATATATTTGTTAAATTGTTTTTATCAGATATTGTTTCTAAAAAGTAAAATTCGAATGCCTTTAAAAGATTTTCTTCAGCTCTAGGCCAAAACTCATCTCCACCGTTTATCATGTCTTTGGGTATTTGAAATAATAACATCTGCACTTGTTTGAACATCTGTTATATTCTCATTTTCTTTTAATGGATTCCATCTATCGCTATGTCTCATATCATTTAAGTTTAGAACTCTTACAGTATAGCCTATACTCCTAAAATAACTTGATGTACTCCTATATATCTCACCGTTTTGGGTCTGTTACAATGATTGATTTTTTATATTTTGAAAGTTCCAGTAAATTTGTTAATAAAAATCCTATTGTTTTCATACTTCCAGAACTACCAAATACACATATATTTTTATTAAAATAACTGTCAAATGGTAATTTTATAAGATTAGTATTATATCTTCCTAAGACTATACCTGGAATATCATTTATTCCTAAAACCTCTGATATTTCATTTTCAGCCATCCAATTAGCAGTTCCATATGTGCCGTCTTCTGTTTTAAATTTAATCCCCTTATTTTCCTCTTTATTTTTATAAAGTACAAGTAATATGTCTAAAACAATTAAAATAGAAATAAGAGCAATTATAAAGCAAATAAAAGCATATAGATTGCCACTTAATACGATGTTCTTTCCAAAGCATTTATTTAATGTTTCAAAATAGTTTTTTATATTAAAATCTATAATTATATTTAAGATAAAACAAAAAAATAAAAATATGTAGATACATATTCTTTTAATCATATACTTTTCGCTCTTTGTCTATGTATTCTTCCAAATTTACCACAATATAGTTTGCAGTTGGAAGTTCTTTTTTTAATTGTTGTTCAATTTCTTTACAGCAAATAATATCGGCATTTTTATTATTGTTTTCTCTTAAAAAATACTTAATTCTATTTATCTTTTCTGTGTCAATATAATAAAAGGTCGAAATGTATTTATCCTTATAGTTTGTATAATCGCAAAACTTATATTCAGATAAATATACTTTGTTTTTATAATATTTTTCTATTACTTTAGACCAATTAATACTATTGAAATATTTTAGTTTTTCTTTGCTTTCTTCGTTATATTCTACAATTATTATTTGATTCATTCCAAACGCAAAATCACTAATATTTATTCTTTCTATATCATCTACGAATATAATAAAATTCTTATATGTTTTCTCTTTCTGTATATCATAAATTACACAAGCTATATATTTACTATCATGTTGCTCTGTAATTTGATATGTTAAATAATCTATTCCATTAATATCTAGAATTCCTATAAATCTTCTAGCTGTCATAGTAAAAATTTTTTTATCCTTAATTGAAAAAGAAGGTGTAAACTCAACTGTACTACAGTTATTATAAAAAGCACCTATACTGCTTAATCTTAATAGTCTTGCTCTATATTTTACATTTCTGTTTAATCTATTGTACTCAAACTTAAATAACTTGGCATAATCAATTCCCAATTCATCCAATACCAAATCTAATTTATTCCTTCTTAATAATCTTTTAGATATTAAATTTCTCAGTCTCTTTTTATAATATCTTTTACTACTAAAGAAATACTTTGCATCATTTACATTCAGATATTGATACCTAGATATAAATTTCAGTAAAGATATTTCTTCATCTCCATTCGGAAAATGGTTCAAAAAAATCACCTCCACACCTACATAAAATTTTTCTATAAATTGTCCCTTTAGGGTAGGATATTCGACAGCTTTTGCTGTCGCCTACCTACCTCCACTAAATAAAATGGGGTGTCAATTCATCAAAAGTGTTGATATTACTGCATTTGTTAATTTCTGAAAGTATGTCTTTTTTTAATGCAATTATTTGCCTAATTTGATACACTTTTTGCAATCGTATCATCAAGTAATTTATTTATATTTTTACTGTCAAAAATATAAACTTCAGTATGTGGAATTTCCGAATATTCACCTTTAGCACAGTAAAACATTTTTGTTATATTATCATCTTTAATGACTTTTGAAAGTATTAATCCATCTGATATTGGTTTTATAAATTTGTTATCGATATCCCAACATTGTATCTTATCAAATACTTTTATATATATTAATATTTCGTTCTCAAATATTTCCTTGAACTGCTTTGTTACCTCTGCAATATTTAATAATATTCGTTTATGAGTATGTGTTTTTATATTTTTATATGATGGCATAACTTCTGGAATATATATTCTCAATATATTATCTGTAAACTCTGCTTTATATTCGCTATCAATAGTTTTAATTTTTTCATATTCAAACTCCACATTATTATTGTGTAGCTTAATTTCTGATAATAGATTATATCTTGCCTTTTCAAAGTTTCTTAAAAACTTTTCTACTTGCAAGTCTGTTAAACTATTGTTCCTAGATATTATATCTATACTGTCTTGTAAATTTAATAATTCTTTATTTAATTTTTCATTTATAATCATAAAAAAGTCCTTTCTTTTGCATATTTGAAGGGCATATAAAAAAGAAAACACTTTCTATTATTCATTACCTAAAGTTTCGTCATAGGCTGTAAAAATAGTTTTAGTTAATTCTTCTCTAACTTTGTTGTTTAATGGATGACACATATCTCTATATGATTTCTTCTCACTATTTCTTAATAGTCTTGATGGCATAGAAATAAATCTACCTGTTTTTTCCGTTTCCAATAATGTGATTCCTCTAATAATAAAATAATTGTCTAAAATAACATTTGCATAAGCCAATACTGGTCCGCTCTTTTTTGTTTTAAAAATTTTAACATCTGTAATTTCCATAAAAAAAATCCTCCTATAAATTTATTTTTGAAAGGCAAATTTATAAAGGATTATTATATTTTCTAGTTATAGAATACTTTTTATATACTTTGATATTTCAGAAAACTGACTTGGAGTTTTAATCTTATTACATACCTCTTCTAAGTCAAAAGGATCAAAAATTATGTCATAAATTCCTAAAACTAGAGCATCTTTTAATTCCTTTACATTATCATTTTCTAAAATCAAAATAACTCTTATATTTTTATCTCTGACTTTAAACATAAAGTCCTTAAAATTATATTTGTTAGGTTGAATAGTTGCTATTAATGTTGCCACAGTTTTCTCTTGTAAAATGTAATCAGGATAATAGACTATTCTACTATTTTCAATTTTTTTGTTCAATTCTCTATCTAACTGTTCATTGTCTGTAAAAATTAGTACCATTTGTTAATTTCCTCCTTTTTTAAAATAGTCTTCAGGATTAGCAAAATTACCGTTAATGCGTACCTCAAAATGTGCGTGAGGTCCTGTTGAATAACCAGTTGAACCTACTTTTAAAACTGCTTGTCCTTGCTTTATCTCCTCATTAGTTTTAACAAGTATTTTGCTACCATGTGCATAAAGGGTTATAATCCCATCACCGATGGTCTATCATAACCATATTTCCATATGAACTTGAATAGACTGCTTTTATTACTTTTCCGTCTGCCATAGCAACAAAATCAGCTCCGAATAGGTGCTGATACATCAGTTCCACTATGCAATTTGTATGTACCGAGTTATTGGATGCGTTCTCATACCAAAATGAGAGGTAATTTTTGTATATCCTGGTAAAGGCCAAATAAATATATCGTTTGGAATTAATCCTTTTCCATCTATTATTGTTTTATTTGAAGATGTACCTTCTGTAATTTCTACACCTTCATAATATCCATTAGCTGCTTGAATTACAATTTCAGTATCTAAATCCAAATCATCTTCTTTTATATGTAGTTCTTCTTTTAGATAATTTTTTAGTCTTTCATATCTTTCGCCTATTAGTTCTTCGTTTACAAATACTTTTTTTGTTACTTTTATATTGTCTGTTTCTATTACTCTTTCCTCATAATTATATATATAATGACCAATAATTGTGTCACTTTCTTTTAATATATAATGTGTTTCTTCTGTATTTGATATACTTTCTTTTCCCTCATTATCGACTGTTGTTATTTCAGTTTTTATTATGTCTTTTTCATATCTGAATGTACTCTCAAAATTAGCTGATATTTCATATAGTAGTGATTCATCCATTTGCCTATTATTATTCATATTATAAAATGACATTATTGCGTATAAATGAGCCCATTGTATTTCTTTGTCAATCTCTCTATTATCTACATCTAATAAATAATGTGTTAATTCATCACCTATGTAGTTATGACATACATTAAGGTAGTCAGCCTTTTCTATACATGAATTTTTTAATCTAATTTCAACAGAATTATTTTGAAATACTTGTATAAATATATCTAAAATACTACAGATTGCAAATAACAAACCAACGATAATAATGATAAATGGTAAAAGAGGTTTTAATACCTTAAATACTATTTTCCTTACCTTACTTTTTAGTTTATTTTTTACTTTATTCTTTAGGCTCATTTTCATCACCTAATTTCTTTATTTTATTGCTATCAGAAATATTATTTATATACTCTGTACTATTAAATTTATTTTTTCTGTTAGTGGTATTACTTCTATAATTAGTTTTTTTGAAATCTCCCTCAACTAAGCTAGCTCCAATTCCAAGATACGTCTTTGTAGCATTAAATCCTACTTTTGCAACTTTTCCTACTACAGATTTTGGAGTATTTATACTTGGACTTTCATTTGTCCCAGTTTTGTTTTCAATATTATACATAGGTGTAATTGATTTCTTATCATCATTTTGTTTTTTTATAACTGTTCTAATTGGATTTACATTTCCATCATAGTCTTTTTCATCACTTAAATTCATGCTAGGATTTATAACTGATTTTGCTCTGCTTACAAATCCTTTTAATCCTCCTCCAGAATTATTAGAATTGTTTTCATTTTTTGATATATTGGGTGTTTTAAATTGTTCCTTTATCGCTCCTAATCCAAAGCCTAGCATTGCACCTGCTCCCACCACTCTGTTTGTCATTTGTTCATTATCAACACCTGCAATACGAGAAGTTAGATTTTGTAAACAATTTTGAAGTGCATCAGCAAGAGGTAAAATCATCATAGCCCAGATAAGACTAATCGCCCAACCTCCACCACTTGGAAGGAACTCCAAATATATTAGAAATAGAAAACAGTATATAAACTGCATAAATATATTCATAATAATTTGCCCTGCCCAGATACTTGCTGCTGTTACATTTTTGTTTATTATCCATAGACCACAAGCTACTGGTGTGAATATTGTAAATATAATTATCGTGAATTGTCTAACTATAAATTTTATATTTAATTTAACAAATAGATAAATAAACATAGCTATAACTAAAGCAGTAGAAATAGCACTACCAGTCGTAATACTTGTTAACATACTATTTCCTAGTATACCATCAAGTGAACTTTTTGCTGAGGTTACTAATAAATGTACTAAACTATTATTCATAATTAGTAAAAATCTTATAAATAATGGTGCAAGTGCTATTGCAAATCCACCAAATACCAATCTCATAAGGCTTTCTTTTGCCTCATTCTTTCTATTGGTATTCATTCCTGCACTTATTATCTTATATGATAAAATAAACACTGCAATAAGTATTAAACTTCCTGATATAATTGCAAATATCTTATACCAAGTCATTGTTTTACTCCAAAGTTCTTCTGTAAATGGAGAAAGTGAATCATTTTCATCATTATTATTAAATATGAGAGTATCATAATCTTTAAATCCTACATTGGCTGTTTCTCCAGTTGTAAAATTCAAAATTGTTTCTGCAATTCCTCCAATACATTCAGCTATTATTTTCTCAAATAAAGAACCATCCTCCTGTTTTATATGCTTTTTTAGCTCAATATCATCTTCTGCTCCAAAACAAAAAGGATAAAACAAAAAAAGAATTGCGATAGCAATTACAAAAATTTTATATATTTTTTTCAAAATTTCCTCCTTCTTAGCTTTATATAATTATTTTAAATTCTGATAATTTCTTTTCAATAATACTATTCCTAATATTATTACTAATAATGAAATTACTACAATACTTATTAATAGAATATAATTCGTCTCATTACCTGTTTGTATCTTTGGTATTTGCTTATTTTCAAACTCAAAACTAGAAACGTTTTCAATTTCATCTAATTTAGTTCCATTTATAAATACACCTTTATCATTGATTTCTACCTTTACAATTTTATCTGATAATTGATATTGTTTTGGTGCCTCCAATTCTTTAATGTAGTATTCTCCGTATCTTAAATCCTCAAATGTAACTGTTCCAGTTTCTTTATCAGAATTAACTTCTTTTATTAATTTAGTACAATCTTCGTCTTCATATATTCCAAATTTAAAATCTGATTTTATAATTTCTTTTGTTTCACTATCTATTTTTACTAGTTTTATTGTTTTTAATATTGGCATATCTTGCATCTGAATTAATTGCGTTTGTTTATCTGTTGATACTTTGAAACTTATACTTTCTGCCTGCTCAAATCCGGTAAGGGCAAGTGATTTCAGTTAGTACGTATTCCTCGTTTTCTATCAGACCTGACACAGCATGTGGTGTATCAGATGAAATCCATCTATCTATTTCATTTCCGTTTTTTATCTGTAACAATAAGTTCTGCACCAGGTAATTCTGAACCTGTAACTAAATCTGTTTTTGAAACCAAAACTACTTTATCAATCATCTCCAACTTCTGTGTGGATTTATCACTGCTTACTGTAAACTCTATATCTGATGCTATTGTATAGCCCTCAGTTGCATAACATTCGTGCAAAATGTACTTTTCTCCTTCCACCAAATTATTAATTTGGTGTGGCATTTTGTCTGATACCCATTCATCTACAACATAGCCATTTTTATCGTAGACTTTTAGTTTTGCACCTTCGACTTTTTCTCCATTAATATTAATTTTACTCATCTCAACAATTTTATCAACTAAGACGATTTCTTGAGTCTCTTTATCATAAGTAACTGTAAACTCTGTACTTTTTGCTTTTACATATCCTTTTGGAGCATCCAATTCAACTAATGTAAGTTTTTCTCCTTCTTTTGCCCCTGTAACATAATGAGAAGTTTTACTAGAAGAAACCCATTCATCTATAATTTTTCCATTCTCATCAATAATTTGTAAATAAGCACCTTCGACTTTTTCTCCTTCTACATTTAATTTAGTTACAGACACCTGTTTGTCAATCATTTTAACATTTTGATAATTAACATTTTTTACAGTAAACTCAATGTCTTTTGCTAATACGTAGTTATCTGCTACTTGAACTTCTTTCAAAATACATTTACTATTAACATTTAACCCTTTGACTATATGAGTTTCATCGTTTGTTGTCCACGTATCTATTAGTATTTCTTCATTCTCATTTACTTCATACAATTCCAAAACACAATCTTCAATATTATTATTATTTACATCTACTTTAGAAAACTCTACTGTTGTCATTAAATTTTGTAAATCTAATGTATAAGTATATACTTTTGTGCTACTATCTTGTTTTACAAAATCGACTGTATATATAGTATCGTCTAACACATAGCCATCTAAAGTTGATATTTCCTGCACATGGTATTTTCCCATAGGCAAGTCATCAACTATTAGTGTTCTATTATCTCCTATTTCGTATATACCAACTGTTTCATCTTTTTTGTAATAATATGAACCATCAGAATAGTCTAAAATATCTTCACTTGCTGTCAATTTAAATTTTATCTTTGAATAATCAATATCTTCTGCAAGATATGTATATTCGCTATTTGGGTCAATTTCTTCTACTTTTTTATTTATTATTAATTTCCCTCGTGGTTGTAAATTAGTAACATCAACAGTTATCCATGCATCGCCATCTTGATCGTATTCACAAGTTTCATTACTTGCAGAAACTCTAAAAATCACTTCATGGTCTAACTCGTTGAAGCCTAACGGAGTTTTTATTTCTATTAATTTGAAGTTTCCATAGTGTAACTTGTTTTCTGTATAGGCAATTCCATTTTCGTCAGTAGTCCAATAATCATAGTAATCTTTTCCGACTTTGCATTTCACTTTTTCCCATTCTTTTGTGTCTTCATTTAATTTATAAAGTTCAAATGTTGCATTTGAATATACAACTGTTTTTCCAGATAATTTATCTCGCTTAACCAATTTTAGGTATGCAGAAAACGGTAAATCGTTTTCTACTTTCCATGATTGTGTGGGAGTTTCAGAATCCTTTGTCAATGATACTTCAAAATCTTTAACTTTAATTATCGTATCACTTGGCACATACGTCTCTCTGACTACATAACGACCAAAAGCAAGTTTGTCAGATTTTGCATAACCTCTCACATCGGTTTTCATTACACACCACTCATCGAAAGCATATTCATCTATATGTTTTAGTGCTTCATCAAAATTTCCATAGAAGTCCACATATTTCTTTAAAATAGCTGTGAACTCTGCATTTTCAATAAGTTCTGCTGTATCATTTGTATCTGTTGATATTTTTACTATTTCAAAAGGTTCTCTTTTTATATCATTGAGTACAGTTCCATATCTATATATTACTGGAGTATTTTGATTTACGTACGAAAAAGTGTATGAATAAGTATTTGTATCTTGCTTATAGCCCACAGGAACTGTAGTTTCCTTTAAATAGTAACTGCCTAAAGGTATACCATTAAGTGTTGCCCCGTTTGCTCTTAATTTTGAGCTAGAAGATTTAAGGACTCGAACTGTTGCTATACCTTGTTCATCAAACGTAAAAGTTGCGATTGGTTCGTTTGCATTAAAATAGGTAACAGTACCTGCTCTGTTCGTTATTCTGCCATTTGAATATAGAGTATATACTGCACCGTTCAAAGATGCATCTCCGTGATGAAACGTATTATCTATTCGTAGTGTATTTCCTGTTATGTCATCTTCTTTTGTTACACTTAATGTTCCAGTTGGTTCGCTATTCTTAATGGATTTTGAACTACTTAGATTATCTCCACCTTCACTAAGAGTTACAGTATGTATGGTACTGTCTAATTGGTATCCGATATGAAGCAGAGACTTCCTGATAATAGTATTTTCCAAGTTCTAAATCATCAAGCACTATTTCACCTGCTGAGTTTGTTACAACATTCTTGCTGTATCCCTCGTCGTTCCAAACCTTAAAAACAGCACCTGCAACTGGAGCAGAACCATCTTCGTTTGTTTTAGTAAGTCTTAATGATGCCTTTGGTTGTTCTGGTTCTTCTGGTCCTGGATTTTCTCCACCACCTGGACCTGTTTCATCTTGTTCCCACTCAACACTAAAATTTATGTAATATGATATGTCAGGACATGTATCTATTTGGGCGACTGGTTGATTTACTGATGTGTCTCCGATTTATCCAAACAAGGGCTTGTAATAAATCTAGCTGTCCATAAATATCTTGAGAAGTCCAATTAGGTTCTACATTTTTAGGAGCTGATAACCAAAATGTATCTCCACCATGTAAAGTTACAGTTCCACTCGAAATTGTACCTTGCGTCATATTGTGGAGTTGCACACTTGGTTGCAATTCAAATGTAATTGTTTTGTTAGAATCTCCTAGTAAAGTGGTCTGATTCGTTGTTTGTTGGTCTCCTGATATGCCTCCAAGTAAATGAGAGTTTGAAAAAGAAAGTTTTAATTCTGGTAGTTCTTTAGAACGTACATAATTTTGAAAAGCAACTCCATTTTTGTTGTTCTGACCTGTGTAGAAATTATTTAGTGCAAGGGATGTCATAACTACACCTTTTGCCTCATTACCATTAAAGCCTTCCCATGGTTCCATACCACCCCAACCATAATATAGACATTTTATTACATTCAGCCAAACCTCCGAATCCCAAGTGTTTGTCTTCATTGCTGTTACAAGCGTACCAGTGGTTGGCGACCTCAAGTCGTGTGCTATGCAAAATACTCTCTTTCCGTTGACAAAAAAATTTCCTACGGAAGATCCATTCCATTTTGAATATCCATTATGCGTTACTGTAGCTTGTTCTCCCGGTTCTGCATACAGAACTGAAATATTATCTTCTTTTATTTCTTCAACTATTTCATCATTTTCATCTAAAGTTTCATTAATTCCTTCGTCAATGTCATTTTCTTCATTATTCTCATCTAAAGTATTATTTACTTTATCTTCTTTTTCTTTGTTATCTTCGGTTTCTTCGTTAGATATGTATTCATCACTTTTAGGTATATCTAAAATTTCTTCAGTATTTTCATCTGTTTTTTCTTCTGATTTATATTTTTCATCTTCTTTAGTTATTTTCTCTTTGTTAATTATTTCCTCATCTAAAATTTTATTTTGCTCTATTGTATCTGCATAAACTGTTGAAGATATTATTCCTATATTAGTACAAATACTAGATAATAGTATTATGATAGCACAAGTAAAACTTAAAATTTTCTTGTTTATTATTTTCATATATGAAATTCCTCCTTCTCTATTTTTTCATTTATAATATTTACATTTTCTAAAATAAAAAAGCCATTGAATTCACTTCAATAGACTTTTAATTTTTTCTACTACTTTGTAATTTAGTATTTTTTGTTATGCGAATAATTGTACCCAATAATGAGTACCATCCAATTCAAAATGCCCTACTCCTATTTTTGTATATTTTTCAGATATCATATTAGAATAATGCCCTGCTGAATTTCTCCAACTTCGTGATACTGAATCTGCACTTTTTTGTCCTCTTGCAATGTTTTCTCCCCACACCTTTGTTCCTAACTCATTCCCTATATTACCACCATTTGGTCTTGTATGAGAAAAATTACCTGAATAAGCCATTTCAACTGCTCTAACAGAGGCTGTTATACACAACTTTTCATCCAAAGTTAAGTTTGTTCTATTAACTATACCATTTACACTATTTGCATTAGCTTCTTGTCTATAAGCATTTGTATTTTCAATAACTTTATTTAGCATACTAGCATACTTACTTCTAGCTGTTTTTGCCTCTGCAAGTAACTCTGATGTAGTTGCATTATAATTACTTCTGTCATATTCTGTTGAATTGCTTGTTGATTTAACTGTTTTATTTCCATCACTATAAACATTATATGTAGTTGTTGTATAAGTACTAATTATAACACCATATTTAGTTTCCGTTTTTGTTAAACTTTTTTGTTTTTCTGTACCAGTTAATTTAGCCTGCTCAGTTGTAGTTTTATTTACAGTAGTTCCATTAACTGTAGAGACTAGACCTCCAAGCACATCATCATGTTCATCATTATTGTTTGTTGAAGCTATAATATTGTTTGGTATATTGCTTGAACTATATGTAGTTGATTGTGGCATATTTGTTGGACTAGAACTTATAATTGCTGTGCCTTTTTCTTCTAGTTCTTGTGTCTCCTCTTGTTTAACAACATCTGCATCAGTATCCTTTGTTTCATCTTCAATTACATTCTCTCCATTGTTTTCTTGCAATTCTATATCATCTGTCATATTTTCTTCTGTTCCTTCATTTGTTTTTCCAATCTCAATATCATCTCTGTTTTTATGATTATCTTTAACTTTTGATATTATGATCATGCTTACTATTGCTACTAAAATAACTGATAAGATAATAATTAAAAAATATTTCTTTTTCATATTTCATCACTCCTTTTTCAAGAGTATAGCATAATTTTTATAATTTTAATATGCTCAAGAAAAAAATTTTTTAATACTTGTAACACTACAGAAATCAATCATTTTTGAATATCTACTCTAATTTTTCTAAACTTGCTATTATATAATACCTCTGATTTGTCGGTGTTGTATGATTATTCAGATAAGAACAGGTCGATAATTTTACTATTTTTTCGATTTTCCCTATATCCTCTATGCAATGTTTACTTGATTTTTTGTAATATTCTATTTCCTCTTTAAAATCTAATGACTTAATATTATTTTCATCATCGTTTACACCAATCGAGTAACAGCTAAACACTCTTGCTCTATAATTTTGATTTTCTGTATATATTTCAAAATTAGAATGTCTATAAAAAAATTCCTTATTCATATATTTATCAAGTTGTGAAAACATAATTCCACTTTTCATGTTATGCCCATATATAACTGTTACATTATCATTAAATGGATTACCATTTAATGTAAATATCGAACCATTTTTATTATACTCTCCATTAAAAGAATGATTCATATAGTTTAACGTTTCATCACTTTTTAGAATAGGATAGTTGATATTTGTGTCTGCTATTCTTATCCAACCTATGATATCTTTGTTTATTCTTTTTAATTTATCCCAGTTAATTTCTATTATTCTTTCATTGTCTACATTATCGTTTTCTTCTATTACTACATCTTTAAATATTTGAATGTTTACAGCTTTGCTTTCTTTATATTCCAAAAAATCTCGTATTAAGATGTATGAAGAAACTATTAATATAATTGTGAATATAACTATACTAGTTTTTATAATTCTACATTTTATATTTTTCACCTCCAATCTTTAGTAAGATATATCTAAAACCTCACCTCCTTATATGCTTCAACTTATTTTTATTAATCTAAGTAAAAACAAACTCCCTTTCAAAATCTGTAATTACAAACTTAATTGCTGTAACACTATTATTTAGACTAATTACACATTCTCCAGGACTTGCAGTCTGTAAGAAATCTTTTGTTCCTTCAGATAAATTAAAGAAACTTACAACTTCGTCTACACTACCAGGACTTTGTTTAAATAAATACCTTGTAGAACATATATTTATAATTGTTTTACCGTTCTTCACAAGATAAAAATTCATCTATAAACTGACTACCGTATAAATAGTGGAACATTATATTTACGACCGTCTCCTTGCTACATTTACTAAAAACTCAGCCGATTCTTGAAATTTTAAAAATAACCATGCTTCATCACAAACGATGATTTTCTTTTTCTCCTTATTTTTAAGTACAAACTTTTGCCACACCCAAGTAAGAATTACAAAAGAAGCATATAATTTTGTAAACTCATCTTTTATTTCTGACATATCAAAAGAAATAATTTCTTCATCTGAGGTGATTTTACTTTCACAATCGAAAATGCCCAGTGAATTGCCTCTAAGAAAAGGTACTAATAGTTCAGCCAGTTCTGTGCAATTATCTCTTTGTTTTAGTTTCTTTTGAAAATCACTTAAAGTCGGCATTTTCTTTGGTATTTTTCCAACAACATATTTCCCATTATCTAGTTTTCCACCTTTCTTCTCAAAAAGTGAATTTATATCACTTGTGATTCCGTCTTTCTGCATATAACTCATTTACAATAATTTCTATTTCTGTAATCTCTGTACCGTTTAAAGTTCTATTCATATAATTTCTACATATAGTTGCAAGTAAAGCTCTTATTTCTGCCACTTTATCAAGTATATTTAAAAATTGTGAATTTCCATTTACATCAGGCTCTAGTTCAAAAGGATTTATTCCTGTATTCTCACCCTGCCTAATTTTTATTACTTTACCACCTAACATTCGAGTTAAATTTGTATATTCTCCTTCAACATCAATAAAAAAAGCACCACATCCTGTGGTTACAATATTTCTTGCTGTTAATGTTTTTAATGCTACACTTTTTCCACCGTCCACTTGTACCACAAATAAATACATGTGGATTTGGTAATGTTGGTGGTCCAATAAATGTATCTACATATACTGGTGCATTTGTATAAATATTTCTCCCCACAAATACACCTCTATCATGTGATAGATTAGGATTAGAAATAGGAATCAATGTTGCTGTTCCGCCCTGCTACCATATTTCTCTCATAATTAGCAATAGGTATATTTCCAGTTGGAAGCATTGTTTTAAATCCATCTAACTGTCTAAATGTTAGGGTTCTTATCATTGCAGTTTTCTTATTTAATTCACTTTCTAATATCTTTGTCTTTTCATTTAATTCCTGTAGATTTTCTGCATTTAAAGTTATAAAAATACTAGCATAAAACAACTTGTCTTGATTAGTCTGTATTAGCATTCGTAAATCCTCTAAGTCAGATATTTGCTTTTCTAATTCTGGTAAATGTAAAATATTGCCTTGCTTTGAATATGTTGCATACTCAGATTGGTGTTGTACTAATTTTCTAGTTAATTGATTAATAACATTTCTATTAACAGATGGCTCTATTTTTACAGAAATATTAATATTACCTATGTTAAATAAATCATCTAACCATCCTACCCATGTCTGTTCAGGATAAACTGTCATTACAAAAATTCTTGAATACTTATTATATCCTAAACAAAGATAGTCTTTTCTCTCTTGTAAATTATCTGGCAGTAATAAATCCATAACATTTGTTATATTATTGAAAATATCTATTGCTTTTTGTTGTTTGTTTTTTTCCAACATATAAATTTTTTCCTCCTTCCTTCAATGAACTGATATTTAATGCAGAATTTTTATTTAATTCCCTATAAATCAAATTATATATTTCATCTTCATTTAATATTTCACATATAATTTTTGCTCTTAGTAAATTTCCCTTAAATGATGTTGCTTTTCTATTTAGTTCTTCTTTAGCATTTTCATATAGTCCGTCATAAGAAATTATGGCATAGTTTTTTACAACAGAAATTGATCTGTTTTCCATTAGATTTTCTAAGTATTTAATTAAATAATTTTTATATTCTTGTACTTTTTGGTTTTTCATTCTATTTTGTTTCATTAGTGAAACTATTTTGCTTGTATCTATGTACTCTGTTGTAGAAAATAATTGTATTGGATAATCTATTGCTAGAGCTGTCTGAATTAATATGCTTTCTATAGAATCTTGTTCACTATTCGATAACATATTGTAGTCTATATTTCCTAACTTAATTATTTTTGAATATCTATTTCCTATACAAACGATATCATCTTTGATTTTCATTTGTAAAATATCTACTAGTCCTTTTTTATTATTCTTTTTAGCTTTTTCATTATTTTGTGTATTAGAATTTTGTTTTATATCGGAATTGATATTTTTGTTTTTATAATATAGATAAATAACTGTTCCTACAACAAAAACTACAGTTAAAATTAAAAATATTATCATTATTACCATTGGCTACACCTCTCATATATAAAGTCCTTTTTACGAAATAGATATTTTATTGCATAAAAAAAGAACTTATCAAAGTTCTGTTCACCAATTTTAATAAAAGCACACAATAAAAAGAAGCCACTCATTATAATAGCAAATATAATTTTAATTGTTAAATGAAAATGCGTAGCAAATATAGCAAAACAGGATGCTGACAACATTAAATATATTACTTGTCTTAAACTTAAATATCCTCCAAATATTTTTTCTTCCCTCTTAATATCAAATGGGACTTTAAAAACTCTCATCTAATCGCCCCCTAACTTCCTAATAATGCACCAGAGTTATTTGTTGCAATATTTATTATAATTCCTGCAATAATCAAACTTGCACCTAAAACAACTCCTCCACCACAAATCCAAGCGAGGCTTCCAATACTTTCTGCTCTTTTCTGTGGATTATTAGCATTTACAATCATTTTTATTGCTGCTATAACAACACTTGCAAAAATTAAAACACTGCCTAAAGGCATCGCAATACTTGTAATAACTCTCCTTATATTTTCTGTAGCAGTCTGTACTTCAGCTGTCCCTATTCCAGTAGCAAACACTACATTACTTTTTATAAAAAGTAATGTAAGTACTATTCCTATACTAGATAGTTTAGTAATTATTTGTTTTTTACTTTTGGTTAACTTCATGTCCTATCATCTCCTATTTAACTTATTTGAAGGACAAATTTAAATAGGAAACACTATAATGTAAATAAATATTTCTTTAAATTAAAAGAGGCTAGTGAATAGCCCCCATTTATAATATTTAACATAATTATAACATATAAAATCTTATTTGTATGTCGAAACTTGTCAAAACAATTATTTTACATACTTTTTATCCACATCAAATCCTTAAAATATACAAAGATATATGGAATTGTAATAAATATAATATTTATTAGCAATAGACTTGGTACAGCAATTAAGAATTTAGATTTTATCTTTTGTGATTTTATCAAACATCCTATTGCAAGAAATATTAAAGATAATATAAGTAAACCTATAAGAACTATTACTATTATCTTAAAACTTACAAAAAAGATGGAAGATACAACATTTTCAAAATTATTTATATAGTCATCTAACATATACTCAACTCCTTAAGTGCTATTATTAGTGTATTTGTTTATAACTGTTCTTTTATAATAATTTAATAGGTCATTAGGATTATGCTCTGTTGAAAGTGTGTATAAATTTAATAAAGATTCTCTACTAACATTTAAAAGAATAGATTTAAAATTACTATTATATAACTCATATAGCATATAAATAATATCTTTTAACATTTCAATTTTATCTTGTGTCATAATTAATAGCATTTGTGGTGTATAAACTAATTCTAATTTTTCTAATATTTCAATAAAATCATGTGAAATTTTAAAACTCTTATTTATAATTAAATTAAATAATTCATCCTTATTATAATTTATATTATTCTCTTTGACATTTTCATCAATACCCTCTTGACTTTTTTGTTGGTAGGGGTATTGATTTTTTTGACGGTAGGGTATATCTACAATATAAATATACCTAGCAATAACTTCCTTATTTTCATTTCTTTTTATTTCTATTTGAATAAAGCCACATTTCTGTAAATTAGAAAGCCATCTACTCACTGTTTCAATACTTACACCATATAAATCTGCGAAATATCTATTCTGAGCATAACAATATCCATTTTTATTTGAGAGAGATGTTATTTCGCCATAGAGCAGTTTTTCATTTGCTTTTAATTCTTTTGAATATCTAACCGTAGCCGGTATGATTGCATAATAATTAATCTTATTTTCTTCATTCACATTTTACCTCCTCAATTAGTACATCACAATTTATATAAGAATATAAAAAGAGGCTACCTTTAGCCCCTAATATAAAAAAGTGAATACTTATTATTTTTTTATTTTCCTGTCATTAATTTACCGAGCCATCATTCCCGCGATTCGAGCATTAGTCCATATAATAAATCATTTACTGTGATTTTGTCGTTTACATGTAATCCGAAGTCTTGATCCTCCTACTCCAGCTGCTTTATTTGATATTGTTACTACTTGGCTTAGGTCTTTTACATTTTCAATTACTACTAGAGATGTCATAATCTTTGTGGTGGATGCCATTTTTCTTTGAGAATTTTCGTCTTTTCCCCATATTACTTCTCCTGATGTTCTATCATATATTACTGCTGCTCTAGAATTTATTACTGGTTCATTTGTAATGTTAGAATTTGCTGCTTCAATTTGTTCATATATCCATGATGCATCTTGGATTTCTTCTTCAAAGTCTTCATCATCTGCATATACTTTGGGCATTATCACAATTATACATATAAATATTAATATATACGTTATATATTTTTTCATAAAAAACCTCACTTTTCTAAGCAATTAAAAAAACCTCACATTTAAAATTATATTTCTAAATGTGAAGTTTATGAATTTTTTTACATTGCTATCGACATTTTTGTGTCGAGTGAAATTGTGCATAGCCCAATTTCTCACGACTTTAAAATGTCTTTTACACTGCTATCGACATTTTTGTGTCGAGTGAAATTGTGCATAGCCCAATTTCTCACGAC
>CAPZDM010000001.1:13744-36234 GCA_948745425.1 uncultured Clostridia bacterium | reverse complement strand
TTTAAAATGTCTTTTACACTGCTATCGACATTTCAAAGTCCATCCCTTCTTTTAGTTTTATTATTAGTGTTACTGTTTTGTTTTGTTCTTTTCCTTCTATGTCTTTTAATGTTATTGTTTGAACTGCACTTTCTCCGTTTTCTTCATATTTTCCATATTCTGCTTCATAATATGATGGATAATTTTGTTTTATAAAGTTTTCAAATTCTTGTACAGATGTCCAATTATTGTTTCTAAATGTAGCGTTTAATAAGTTGTACATTCCTTGATAGTCTTTGTTATTTACCATTTGTACCCATTTGTTTACATTATAGGCTATTTTCTGTCTATCGTTATATCCTGCATATGCTTTTATTGCTGTTTCTTGTTCTACTGTATAAATATCTAGTAAAACTTTATAGTTTAAGACTTCTTTAGTATTAAATAGATAGTAGTTTCCATACTGGTCTTTACACATATATTGTGTATCTTCTCCAATTCTTTCTACTTGATATCCCTTTAATACCATTTTTAGTATATGTGCTTTATTTTCTGATATATATTTTTTATAATTTTCTAATGTCCCAAACCTTTTATTTTTGTATTCTTCGTCTAAATAATTATATGAAATTTCTGGTCTTGATAGCATTAATCTTTTTTGTATTAATAAGTATTGTCCACACAAATATTGGTCTGTAATTGCTTGGTTTGTTATATTATTAATGCCATCTTTACTTTCTATTTTAAATTCTGTTTTGTTTAGTTTTATGTCATTTATAGATTTGTATGTTTCTGAATTTAATGGTGTTATTGAATATGTTTTATTTTCATCATCTACATTTACTATAAAATATAAATCTTTTACATATTCATTATCCCAGTCTATGCAAAATCCATATACTGCATATTTAGTCATGTTTTGAAGCATTAATGTATTCATTTTTAAAGGCACAAATATTAAATCTTTTTCTACTTTATCTATATAATTAAATACATTATTTGTTGTTATAGAGTTTTCTTTAATATATTCTTCACTTAGGAGATTATATATGTTATTCTCTATTTCATTATTGGTAACTATTTGCCTATCATAATTATCATAATAACTTGAACTTTTTAAGTTTATTGTATTTAGATATCCTTGTATACAATTTTGAATTGTGAAAAAACTTATATTATCAATTACTGGCTCTATAGTTGTTTCTTTAAAGTTAATATCTAATCCAACATCCCCTTGTACATTTTCTTCTTCTTCTGGTTCATTATTTTTAAGTATAAATAGTAATATACCAGTAGTAACCATAAGTAATATTAAAATAATTATTATTGCAATTATAATCTTTTTCATATTTGTACACTCTCCTATTAATATTATGGTTTATATTTTAATTCTTCCTCAGATGAGGGATGATAAAATCTCTCCCTCCATAATGTTTTTCTGAAGAAGGGTAATATGTTTTTTATTAATTTCCAATAAATCTATAAACATACATATAATTTGCTGGATTATCTTGATATACTGTAATTTGAGAAGCTTTTGGTCTTTTAGCTGAATGAGCTGCTACATAGTTTCCATTTCCTATATATATAACAACATGTCCTTCACTACCTCTTCTTCTCCATAATACATCTCCTGGTTGTAAAGATACACCTTTTGCAGGTCCAACTTTATATCTCTCATACTTAGGATAGTCTGCAGTAGTATTTGGTACACTAATATTAAAGTGCTTTTGATATAACCTACGTACCAAACTAGAACAATCATAATAGAATTCCTCATCTCTTTTTTCTTGGCTATATCCATATCTATCATCATTAGCTATTCTTACTGCATCATTAAGAAGATTAAACATTCTCTGTTTATTTTCACCTGTTAATGGTATATCTCCAATATATGTACTACTCTTTGATAGATTTTGGTATTTATCATAAAATTCTCTAGCATATTTTTTTCTATTTGATAGACTTTCAACCCCTGCTCTTTCAAATACTTTACAAAATGCTACTGCTGCATCTTCTGGAGTACTAGCATTTGTCCAAGAAGAATATGTATATCCGTCTCGAGGTGAACCCATTTGGAATTTTGCATATCCTTCTGCACCACCACTTGGAGAAATTTCCCCTAATAGGTATTCTATTTGCATGCTTTGGTCACTTATGCTTACACCTCTTATATTTTTTGCAAAATTATATAAACCTTGTTTTCTTCCTGAAGAAGTCCATTGTGCTAAACCATAACCACAACCATCATTTATAAATTTTGTATATGTTCCACTATCTACAGCTTGTGTATATTGTTCGTCATTCATATGTAATACAGACTCGTAACTGTTTTGTAGATTATTAGTTCTTATCCCTGATTCCTGTTTTAAATTTCCTAATACCCCTGCTGCTGCTTCTTTAGAATATCCAGCATCAAGTAATGCAAACCAGATTTGTTCTTCAATTGTATCTCCATATAAATCACCAACTTCTAGTGTTGGATATAAATTATCAAAATCAAAAGATTTTACTCCAAAATCTGTACCAAGTGCACAATATAACATATATTTTGTTAATTCAAGCATGTTGGTTGTATCTGAATTATTTTCAATAATCGTAAATAGCCATGATTCAACACCATTTATGTTTCTCATTGCTGCCTGAGAGTTTAAATATAGTGTGCAAAAGTTTGGATATCCTTCATCTCCTTCTTTTAATTTAGGGTCAGTTTTTTCTTTTACTTGTGGATCTCCATTTAATGTATATTTATACATTATACATCTATAAATATTTGTAAATGTACGTTGTGTATATACATTTTGAACAATTAGGTCTGTTTTCTCTTGTTTATCTTCTTCTGAATCTTCTTCCTGATTAACAGTTCTCCATTCTCCTTCTACATACACAGGATCATTATCAATAGGATCTAAATGCTCGGTTTCTTTTTCTTCTCCTGTATCTTCTACTTCATATGTATAACTAACAAGATATTGCATATACCATATATCTAAATCTGTAACAGATATATCTATTGAATTTGTATATGTTTTTGTATAATTTATTTCATATTTATGCATTGTACTTACTAACTCAGGGTCATTCCAAGGTCCTTCACTAAAAGCTGTAACATGTCCACCGATTACTGTTCTTTTAGCATTTTTAACTTGTTCCCACCTATTATCATTATAAGCATCTATTGTTGTTTCTTCCATTTCTGTTAAATTATCATATATACTTATTACTATTTTACTATCTAATACAAGGTCTGCAAAATCACTAATAAATTCTTCATCCCTACCACAAACTAGAAAAGCCCATAAATAATTAAATGGCATTGTATATTTTGACATTGAAGATTTATAATTAATGCTATGTGCAAAATACTCATAAGTAATTTCTTGTTCTGCATCATTTAGATATTCCATATCTTTTTCTAAATAATCAACTTCTGTAGATCTTCCTGGATATTCTACTTCATATTCCCCTTTTGCATTTTTAGTTATTATTTCACTCCAATTAACTACAATTAAATTTCCTTGTGGGTCTACTGAAAAATATCTTAATAGCTTGTCCCTTGTACTTTTTATAACATCTTCTGAAGTTGATTTTTCACTATTTGCTTTATTAATAAGTCCATATAAAGTATCTTGGCTTACTGAGTCTTCTTCTCCTAATGGAATATATTCTAAGAGTTGTTCTTCTCCATCACTTTTATGCCTATTAAATTGTATAACTCCTTGAAATTCACCTTCTGGAACTTCAGTTCCTATTTTGTCTGCACTTCTTAAATCAGGATATTGTGTTATATATTGTGCTTTAATCATCTTTTTTAAATATTCATGCATATTGCCTTTGCTTAAATATATATTTAATCTTCCATCATATTCATTCAGTGCTTTTATTATATTATCTGTAATTTCATCTAAATCAACATCTAATGCATATCCTCCACTTTTTGAAGGTTTTGTTTTTAAATCTCGTGCATTATCTAGATAACCATCTAAGGCTGATTCAGCAAGATAATTTTTTACAGTAGAAGGAACATTTTTAGGGTCAGCATCATTTTCTATACCATCATCTAATGTTATAAGATATTGGAAAGCACCAAACATTATTATAACTATAATACATACAATAATTAAAACAAATTTTAGCATACGTTTTTTATGATTTAATATATAATCTAATACTCTCCCCATAGTCCCCTCCTTTCTATGTATATTTCTTTTACTTTTTATACATTTACTGTTATTGTTGTGAATTTATCATAATTATCTTTATCAATTGTCTTATTATATTCATCATAGTCCATTATTACATTTTTAAATTCTAAATATTTCATTACTCTTGTATTAGAATAACTGTTTGAAAATTTAAAAGTATATCTTTTTATTTCCCTTGGAGATATTTTTAGGCTACTATATATTATCTCTCCTGTATTTGCATATTCTGGCACATCTTTTTCATCTAATAAATATATATTATCTGTTGTTTTTCCATTATCTAATAATATTGTCTTATCTGTAGCATTCTGAACTTTTATGCTATATTCTGAATAATCCATGTATGTTTCTTTACTTACTATATTTATAGCTATTCCTTTAACATTAGCAGTTTTATTTATTTCTGTTCTTCCTATATAATTATTAATATTTAATTTGTATTCTGAGTCTTTATCTATTACAGTCATATATTCTTGAAAATATGCTGAATTTGAACTCACTTTTCCTGTGGTTAATGCATCTTCTGTTAGTTTTACTTTATATGTAGCCCCAAACCAATTTTGTAAACTGTATGTTTTATATGTTTTAAATACATTATTGTAATATTTGTTTTTAAAACTATCTAAACTTGGAAATACCTCTTGTTTACATTCATCTGTTAATAAATTGTAAGCATTCTCTACTTGCCCTGAATTACAATATTTTATAAAGGTATCAATTATTTTTGTGTCTTTTTCTAACTTCTTATTTGATACTCCAGATCCTTCTATTAATGATGTTGAGCTCTCTATCTTACCACCTATTTCGTTATTTGTTGTAGTTGATGACATATTAACTTCATCTCTATTTGTATCTTTGTTTTTATAAAAATTATTTATTACTTGAATAAAAAAAATTATTCCAATTATTATTAATATTGTTAACCAGAATTTTCCTCTGTTTTGATTATACCATCTTACCAAATTAAACATATTATTTGTCCTTTCTTAAAGTACGTCTATCTTATTTTTTCCCATAATAAAATTATAACATATTTATAGCTATTTTTCTACATTTTACGTCAAAATAATAAGAGTACAATCAAATTATTTTCTTGAATAATCTATTACTTTTTTTGCTTATAAAGATTTCCATACCTATTACTATTACGCTAAATACAATCATCTCTATTATTATAGATGTATTTAAATTTGTTTCTTTTGTTATTTCTTTTAAATACCATATTATCAAACAACTTACAACTGTTAAAATGTATTGGAATAGTTTATTGTCGTTTTGTTTTATAACTGTGATTTCATTTTCATAGTTCAAATTAGGTCTTAATAAATCTAAAATTAATAATATGTTTGTATTGATTATATTTAATAACATAGATATAACGAACATAAGTAAAATATATAAATTATTAATGGCAGGTATTAAATAATGTATTGTTCCTAATATTATTATTACTATTATTGTATTCATAATTAATTGTGGCATATTTTTTAACCTGAATTGTGTACTAAATTTGATTGGTATGTATTTAAAAAATATCGCATTTTTACCATATCTTGATATTGCTGTTAAAGATAGTGATGATAATGTGAACATTACTTGAATTAATCCTATTATAAATGAAAATTCGCCAAATCCAAATGTTATTTCATTAAATACTTCCTCTCCTCCTACATCTATTATTGCTTGTACCACTATAGGAAATATTGTTGCTGTAAAACCTACAATAGAAATTAATACAATTAGTATATTATAAATGTAATGCATAAAATATGTAGGATTTTTTATGATTGCTTTTATTTCATTTCTAAAATACGCATAATTTTTATTTCTTACTTTACATCTTTTATATAACTTGACTTTTTTATTTTTCTTTTTATCAAACATTGATAAATTCCATAATATATCTTTTATATATGTAAATCTTCCTATACTTAAAAAAATTGCTATAGCTAATAAATCTAGCCCTAAGATTTCTAAAATATATATAATAGTATTAAAGTTGATGTCTGATAATGCTTTTACACCTAATCCTGTAACAATAAAGCATTTATTTGTATCTTTTACAGTTTTAAACATAGTTCTTATTTGTTGTACTGCTTGTGTTTCATATTCTCTAGTTTCCTCATTATATGCTTGGTTTTCTACTGTTATTTGACTATCTAAACTTATGTTACTTATATTTAAAACATTTATTACTGGTAAAAATATAATAATTGTCATTACTAAAATTACTATATTTTGATATAAGTATTTGCTTTTTATAAATCTAAATAACCTCATTACAAATATCATTACAATAGAAACTATTGTTGATAAGAATATAGATACTAATGCTAGTACAATTACGGTTAGTGGATAAAATAAGATATCTTGAAAAGTTCTCACCCCATATATAAATAGAGAAGGCAAAAATATTATTATTTGTACTCCAAATATAATGCTTAACATTACAGAAAATTTAGTTATTAATAGTTTTCTGCTAGATATTGGTAGACTTAAGTAATTTTCTATATCTTTTGAAAAATATAATACATTTATTACTAATAATATAGTTTGAAACATAACCAATATTTGCAATAATAGAAAAAACGCATCTAAAAAAATATTGGGTATACCAATTTCCTTTAATGAATTTATAATTATATAACTTAGATAAATTGTTATAACAAATACTAATCCTATTATCCAAACCTTTATTGATTTTTTATTTAATTTTTTAGTATCACTATCTATTATACCACTTGTATCATATGAGGTCTTTAACATTGTTTTTAGTAAGTTAAATATCTTCTTATTTTTCTTCATTTCCTGTAATCTCCATAAATAACTCTTCTAGAGAACCGTCTCCTCCAAGTCTTTTTTTCATTTCATCATAAGTTCCTACAAAAATTATCTTTCCTTTATTTATAATTCCTATTCTATCACATAGTCTTTCTGCAACTTCTAAAACATGTGTTGAGAAAAATACACATTTACCATTCTTTACATGTTCTTTCATCATATTCTTTAGTTTAAATGATGATTTTGGGTCAAGTCCTGTTAAAGGTTCATCTAAAATCCAATTTTGTGGATTATGTAATAGTAGTCCACATATTATAATTTTTTGTCTCATTCCATGTGAATAACTTTGTATTTTATCTTCTAGTGCATCATATATCTCAAATTCTTTTGTGATTTCTTCTATTTTATCTATTCTTTCTTTTTCACTTATTTCATAAATGTCTGCAATGAAATTTAAATAATCTATTCCTGTTAGTTTTAAAAACATATTTGGGTCATCTGGGACAAATCCAAATCTCTTTTTCGCCACTACAGGTTTTTTCTTTATACTTTTACTATCTATTAAAATGTCTCCTTCATCAATGTCTAAAATCCCTGTCATCATTTTTATTGTTGTGGTCTTCCCTGCTCCGTTTGGCCCTATAAATCCAAAAATTTCTCCATCGTTTATTCTTAGATTAATATTTTCTACTACTTTCGAATTTTTTCTGTATTCTTTCGATACATTTATTATATCAATCATATGTTTTCTCCTTCTACTTATACATATTTTAAGTATAGCATATTAGGTAAAATAGCGCAACCAAGACTTTGGAAATTGGGACGGTTCTCTGGAAATTGGGACGGTTCTCTTTTCCATTTTTTCGGAAATTGGGACACACTTAAATTGGGGGTTATAGAGATGATAAAATTTAGAGCACGATAAACGTGCCCTATACGATATTTATGCATGTAATTTTTCATACATTTTTTCTAATGCTTCTTTTGTCGATGGAGATATTCTTTCGCCTTCTAATGCTTTAATTGCATCATTTTTACTTTTTCTATCTCTTCTCATTTCATGTAACATCTTTGATATTTTTACAATCCATTTTTTATCTGATTCAGGTGCACTCTTATATACCTTTCCTATACGTGCCATATTTCTATCGTCTGTTATACCTTCCCTTCTGCATAGTTCCTCAAATGCTCTTGCATCTTGTTCTGACATTCCAGTTTCATTCATTATTGTTCTTACATTTTGAGATTTTGCTCCTAATCCTTGTGGTCCATTTGATGATGACTCATTAGAACTACTAGAATTACTAGATTTAGAAGATGCTCCTACATTAGATGTATAATTTGGTGAACCTTGTACAGCTCCTACAACTCCTACTGCAGTACCTGCTATTGTGTCTATTGTTCCTCCGACATTTCCACTTACTGCATTTAATGCTGTATCTAATACTCCTTCTGCTATTGTTCCTTCAACATTTGCTGCTCTACTTACTACTTTTCCTGCTACATTTAGTCCTTTCTCTATTGCTTTTGCTACTTTCTCTACTTTTTCTGAATTGTCATCTTTGTTTTTGTTATTTGTTGTACTAGAATTTCCTGTATTGCTTTGATTATTGTTTGTACTTGTTGTTCCATTATTACCTGAATTTGAGGTTGCTCTTGAACCTGAACTTGTTCCTGAGTTTCCATTTCCTGTATTATTAGTTCTTGTATTGCTTTGATTATTGTTTGTGCTTGTTGTTGTTCCATTATTACCTGAATTTGAGGTTGTTCTTGAATTTGTACTCGTGCTTGTTCCTGAATTTGTTCCTGAGCTTCCCTTTCCTGTATTATTAGTTCCTTTATTATCTCTAGTTCCAGAATTACTATTACTATTTGCTGTGTCTGCATTTTCTTTTGTAGCTTTTGTACTATTTCCTGTGTTTGATGTATTAGATGATTGTGTTCCTTGCATTTTTCTTCTACGTGGTGCTTTTTCTTCATATTCATCTGGCGTCAATCTATGTACACTTTCTAATTCTGAAGCATTAAGTGTTTCTGGCTTTTGCATTCTCCTACGTGGTGCCCTTTCCTCATATTCATCTGGCGTCAATCTATGTATACCTTCTGGTTCTGAAGTAATAGATGAATCTGTATCATTAATTCCTACATCATTTTGTGTTCTTGCATCTATATTACCTTCATTTAATGTAGATATATTAGTTGAAGTATCAAATGTTGCTGTTCTAATATTTTCTGCTCCTACATTACTTGTAGAAGTCTCTGTATTACTTGGTATTCCGGTATTACTACTTCTTCCTCCATCTAGTACTGCTGTAGGACTAAATTTTTCATTTGATGAAGGTTGTGGGTTTTTATTTTCTGAATAAAGGTACATATTATCATGTGGATTATTAGATGTTCCGTTTTCCATTTGCTTTCTAACTGTACTACCACTATCTGGTATACTTTGTGAACCACTTGAAGTTCCAAATGATGTTGTATTAGTTCCACTTCCTAATGCAGATGTTCTATTATTTCCTCTACTTGAATTTGCTCTCGATTTTGTTCCTTCTAGTGAATCATCAAACCCTACTGTTCTATCTGCTCCTATATTCATATGACTTCCTTCACTTCCTGCAGCCATTGCCATAGCCATTGGAGGTTTAGCATCTGGACTATCTGGTCTTTCTAAACGTAAATTCCCATTACTATCTCTATATATATTTCTTTCTCCATCTGATTTAGCAATTTCTTCATATGGTGGTGTATCTAACGAAACTCGTGAGTTAAAATTAATTTTTCCTTCATTTCCATTTAGTTCATCTACCATGTCCAAAACTTCTGTATCTAAAAAGTCTGGTTTTTCATATATATCTTGTTTAGGCTCATCTAAATTCATAAAGTTGTCTTCCATATTTAGGGCTGCTGCTCCTGCTGCTATATCTTCATCTTTCATTTCTAGTCTAAGTGGATCACCTTTTGCTACAATAGGTTCTGCTGATGAATTCGGATTTTCTAATGGCTTATTCTCTTCCTCTCTATATGGTACGTCTATTACATTTGAATCCTCTTCCTCATTTTCATTTGCATTTGAATTTGCTGTACCATTTGTGTCACCTGGTAAACCAAGCCCCCTATTTATTCCACCTGGAATACCTTGTGCTCGCACTGGTCTTTCAATTCCTTCATTTTCCTCAGCATTTTGTTGCCCATTTCTATTTCTTCCAGCATATGATGATACTGCCCCTAATCCTGCTCCTGCTAAGAAGTTTGCTCCTCTTGAAGCTGTTCTTCCTATTGATTTAGCCATTGATACTGTAGCTTTTTCTGTAGTCTTAATTGCTCTAGTTGTTTCTTGTAATGATTTTCCTAGACTTCCTATTCTTGTATCTTGAATTCCTAATAAGTCTTTTAATAATTGTTCAATACGAACTAATATAAATATGGCACCTATTACCCATATTGGATTATTAATTGCTATTGACATTGCTGACCCAATCAATATTGAATATAGTATTAAGTGAAATGGTTGTATTATTAAATTTCCCATATATTCTTTAAACCATAGATTTAAAGTATGTGCTCTTGAACCATTTACTTTATTTATTGGATACATAAGTCCTACTATTGGTGCTAATATTGTAAGTACCATCATATATCCTGTTCTTTTAATATACATAACGATAAATGCTATGGTTAATATTACTAACATTATATATACAAAACCCCAACCTATATGTTCCCAAGTTTCTGTTTTATTATCTTCTTCATCAATAACATACATCTTTTGTGCCATGTATCTTGCTTGTTCTGTGAAATTAGATGCTTGTACACGTGTTATTTTTTCACCATTTTCTTCTGATAATTCTATTCCTGGATATTGAGAAACATCTGGATTATTTGGATCTTTTACAGCATTATATAATTCTTCTCCAACTATTTCTAAATGCACTCCACTGACAGCTTCATCTCCTACCTCAGGATGTGAATTAATATAGTTCTCTACATTTTCCTTATTAAATTCTCCTCCAATATCATACATTTGAGTAGATAAAGCTATTGAGCTAGTTATTAATTCTGCTGCTGTAACTGATATTACCATTATAAAATGTGCTCCTAATATAATAGCAAATCCAATTATACAATTCCATAAACTTTCTTTATATCTCGATTTCTCTTTTGGAGTTAATGCTAATAACATTCTAATTCCTACATATACAATTACTATTAACATAGCAATTACTGCAACATCTCTAATTGTTCTATAAACTGTCTTAACAACATCTCTTAATGTTCCAGCCATAGATATTGTTTGATCTGTTTGTTCTTCTTCTGTTTGACCTTCAGGAATTTCTGGTTTATCAAAATAATTTACATTAAATAACTGAATTTGATTTTTCAAAATTGTTTCAGGTGTTATAAATATTCTTGCATATACAAATTCTGTTCCAAATGCAATAGCATCAAATTTTGAGCCAAACTTTGGATATGTTGCAAGATATACCCCTCCTACTCCAAGTGCTATAAAACCTGTTGCTGCAAATGCTGATGCAAGATTAGTTGCAGCAGCTACAATCAGTGGTGCTCCTCCACCTCCTGTACAAAATGTTATTACAACTGATGCTGCTAAAAGCCATATTCCAGCAAAAACTCCCAAAATAGCAATTATTTTAGTCCACGGAGTAGCCGATTTCAGTGGTATATTTTCAAATGATTGCTCAATACTTGTTAATGCACTTTGTAATATTTGTATCACACCATCTGCTAGGAAAACGAACAAACTAACTACTGGATTAAGTAGTGTTCCACCTAATGATGCTGCTCTAACTGGTTCGGATAATGAAAATTGTAATAATATTATTATAACTAAAACTAGCGCTATTTTTGCTATTAAACTTTTTGATAAAAATCTTTTTTTCATCTTTACTATCATTCCTTCCTCTATTGCTCTTCATTTTTCTTCGCTAGTTGATTTAAATTTGTTTCTACGAACTCAAATTCTTTTCTCGTTGGTGTTATTTTTAGTATTGCTGTATCTTGTCCTACTTTAAGTAATCCTTCTCCTCTTTGGCATGTTACTAAGAAATTTGCTTCTCCTTCTGATAATTTAAATACTTCCTTTAAGTATTGAATTTCTGATTTATCTTGTGCTAAGAATAATTTTGTATCTGATGATGTAAGTACTGCTTGTGCTTCTGCCTTTTCATAAAAATCTTGAAATCTTTGTGAAATTATCGCAAGTGATACATTTCTTTTTCTAGCACGTCTTGCCATTTTATTTAAGAAGTCTACTGCTTCGTCAAATGGAAGTAACATCCATGCTTCGTCTATAATAACTCTTTTTCTTGCTGCTTTTTTTCTATCTTCACTGTTTTTCTTAACATATTTCTCCCATATCCAAGACATAAGAATTTGTTGTGCAAGTGGCCTTGCAAATCTTTCCTCTAATTGAGATATATCTAAGTTTATAAATGGTACTCCATCTAATAATTCAAAAGTTGATTGTCCATCAAAATATGCCATTTGCCCATTAAGTTCTCTTACATATTGTTTCATAACTTTTAATAAATAACTATAATGATTTTTATATGTTTCTATTGTATTGTCTCTTGCCTTCTGAGCTAAGCTTCTATACCAAGAACCTATTGTTGGCATTGGCTTTCTTTCTTTTGCTAACATATCTCCTTTTGCAATTCCTGTTTGTGAAACTTGATATAAGCTATTTGGATCACTATTTATACCTAATTTTTCATATTCTTCACTAACTAATTCTGCAATTAATTGTTTTGTAAGCTCATTTACTTCTTGACTTCTAGTACTTCCCTTTGCCATTGTAAGTAATGCTTGTGTTACGTCTTCTACTTTATTTTCAACACTAAGTACTACCCTTTCTTTTCCTGTGATTTCATCTTTTACTCTTTCAGGTTCTATATCAAATAAATTTATTATAGTTTTTGATGTTGGACTTATAACTACATTTATTCCTCCTAGAGATTCGGCAACTATTGTATACTCACCTTCTGCATCTAGTGCTAAACTTTCAATTCCCATAAGTACAGAAGACCTTGAAATTAGTGTTTTCATTGTAACTGATTTTCCTGCACCAGATTTAGCAAATATAACCATGTTATAATTTGTTAAAGAATTATGGAAGTTATCAAATAAAATTGGTACTCCTGTCTGCTTGTTAAATCCTATTGGTACTCCTGTAGCATGTCCTACTTCTGATGTTGTAAATGGGAATACTGTGCCCATGGAGTTTCTATCAAATGTATGCATTCTTTTCATTTTATCATTCATAAGTGGTAAATTAGATTGGAATGCTTCTTCTTGTAATCCCCATGCACTTTTAATTCCAACTAATGTTTTTGACATAGCTGTTGAAAGTAATTTTGTATATCTGTCTAAATCTTCTTTGTTATAAGCAAATACTGTTGCAACTACTGATGCTTCATATAGTTTATTAAATCCAGCTGCTATTTCGTCTCTAAAATGTTCTGCTTCTGATTTTTTTTGTGCAATAATGCTTTCCCTATTTATATTTCCTCTATCAGTAGCTGTAATTCTTTCTACTTCTAGTTCATTAATTACTTTGTTTAATTCATTTTGTGATTGTGATTCTGCTATTGGTTTTATATATACAGAAGTATTTATATCTCCAAATAAATACATTTCTCTAAATAGTTCAGGAAATGCTGCCATTCTAGGTAGTGATGATACAAAGAAACTTCTAGCATATCTTTTTGCATTTGATATTATCTCTAAATGGTCTATATCTCTTGCATCTATTCCAGATGGAGCAATTAATTCTTTAATGTTCTTTTTTCTTAACAAAGTACTTTTTCTAGTTTTATTTTCTTCCTGTAGCTCTTCTGATTTTCTTTGTTTCTTCTTCATTTGCTTTTTCCTCCTTTTCTTCCTGTTTCTTATTTATCTTGTTTATGGATTTTTCTGCTAATTCAGTTCCTAGTCTTGCTTCACTTTCATATATCATATTCTTTGCTGTTTCATCTACTAAATTATCTATTTGTTTCTCTTTTTGTTTTACTTCTCTTTCTTTTTTTGTTTCTATTACTACATCTCTTATTACACTGTTTGCAAGGACTTTTGCTCTTTCATTTATAAGTTCATCTAGTTCTTTCATTTTCTTATCTAGTACATCTGGTGATGTTGTGTATAATTCATTATATCCTGAACGTATAGCTTTTTCTAATTCATAACTTTCAGATTCGTCTCTGTTATATGCAACATATAATAGCTCTGCTAGTTCTCTGGAATTTAATATCTTTGAATTTATATTACATGCACCTAATGATTGAATCATTGATTGACAGTTAGTATATAATTCTGAAAATGCTAATCCTTTTATTTCTTCTTTATCATATTTCCCAGAGGTTATATCTTCTGCATAATATGGGACTACTATGTAATAATATTTTCTTAATATATTTCTATTTAAGCTCATTTTTTCTGTAGTATTTACTATATCAACACCATAATCATATAAGTTTTTCTGTTTTACGATTTCATATTGTAATCTTTGTACTTCTAATGGATTTATATGTTCTCTTGAATGCAATATTTCATCATATCTAGCATTCATTTGCTCAAGTTTTCTTTTTATACTTTCTACCTTTTCTTTATAATTATTTAAACTACTTCCTAAATTTACTGTTCTTGTTTGTGTATATATCTGTATAGAATGTCTTAATGTATTTAAGAATTGTATAAATCCTTGTTCTACACTTACCTTTTCTAATCCAGACATTAAATCATAGTTTATTCCTTGGCATTCAATTACCATTAGATATTTAAATCCTTCTTTTTGAATTATCATATTATCTTCAATTTTATCAAATTCCATAAAATCAAAAACTGATTGTTTATTATATTGTGAGGCTTGTGTATCTTTACTTTCTTTTTTTACTGCTTCATCTTTTTTATGATTATTGTTTTTATTCCTTCTTTTTAATAGTATTATAACTAATATAATTACTAGGGCAACAAGAACTACTCCCATTATTATAAGTAGACTTTGTAATAAGTTAGTTAATTGATTATTGTTCATCTTTAGTTCCCTCCTCATAATTTTCTAATACATTTTCTTTATATATGTATATCTTGCCATGTTTCATCTTAAATAAGAACCATCTTTTTATTACTTCGTCTATTTTTTCTCCTCCTGTTTTTCTAGTAATCTCAAAACTATTTGTGTCTGGCACTCTTAATGTTGCTATTGCATAACCAATTCCCCCAAATATAAGTATAAGTGGGATAAATGCTTTGTTTATTCCAAACATTTTAAATATAAGATTAATAAGAAAACCTATAAATGCCCCTACTCCTGTATATATTAATGATTTTACTGAAAATATGTAAAGGATTTTTCCTTCTCCACCATATTCCCTTGGTAAATAATATGATTTCATATATCCTCTTTTCCTTTCTCATACTTAAATATATAAGAAATTTTCTTTTGTAGCATCTGATACAATAATGCTATTTACATTATAACACATAATGTGCCAAATTTGTATTTTTTCTGCTATTTTTTTGGAATTTTAATGATTTTGTAATGTTTTTGTAATATTATTGTAATATTTGAGAGATGAGAAGTGAGAGGTGAGAAGTGAGTAATAATAAGTGTTGTGAATAGTGAATTATGAATAATAATAAGGGTCACCATATCGTATGATTTAGTAACCCTATTTTTTCTTAATAATTTCATTTGTGAACTCTATTGAGATTTTACTTATAAAGTCCACTAACCGTTCACAGTCGAAAACCTTGCCTATGTATTTATCTTTTAGTTCAAGGTGTTCTTCTAGCTCAGTTTTCCATGATTTACTTTGCCTTGTATCAAATATTTCCATACCTGTATTTGGCAAAATTTCAGGTAGTTCTGAAATGTCTTTCCTAGATACATAACCATTTTCTATTAGCATTTGATCTATCTCATTAAATGCTCCATAATAAATACCATCTGGCTTAAAAAATGGCTCTGGATCCCACTCCTCTCCTGTTCTAGGATTACCTATCTTCATTCTTGGCTTATCCCATATAAATTCAGGGATTAGAAATTCCTCTATGAAATGGTAATCTAAATATAGATGGGAATACATTCCTAGTTTAATGGAATCTTCTAGGATAAATATCTCTTTCTCAACTTGTTCCATATCTGGTACAAATAAACCATAAACAGAAGCTTTTTTACGATAATGAGAAAGTTTCTTATCTGTTGTTGCTAAGTCAGGAATTAGATTTCCTGACATGAAGTTCACCTTGTTAAGTGACATATTGGAAATTAGTTTCCGATATACCATTTTTCCGAAGGCAAGATGACATAAACTGCTAGGCATTTCTATTCCTCCTTAGTGTTTTTGTAATAGTTTTATCATAACTATTACTTAATAAGTTAATTTGTTACATATAATTATTATACTATTTTATCGGTTTTATGTCAATTTATTTTTGGAAATTTATGTGTGTCCCTTTTTCCAAAAAATGGAAAAGAGAACCGTCCCCATTTCCACCGTCCCCATTTCCACAAAAAAACAGAGAACGAATAATATCGCCCTCGTGTTTATATTTACATTTATACTTATTTAACTTTAGAATATACTGAATAAGAAAGATGCTATTGATGTTGCTGCCATTACTACAATTATACCAACTATTAATGGTACAAAAGATTTTTGGTATCCAGCTTTTTCTTCTACACTTCCTAACATATATTTAATACCTAGTATTATTATAATTACAACACCAATTAGTATTGAAGCATTTCTGATATAAGCAATAACTTTTCCTACTGTTTGTGGAAGGTCTCCCATGTTGTCATTTTGATGATTCGCTGCTGAACCTTCTATTTGGTTTATTACACTTCCTGCGAATACATTACTTGCTGATAGAACTATCATTGCTATTAATAATACTACAGTTAATATTTTTGTAACTTTCTTCATTTATTTCCCTCCTCTTTTATTATCTATTATTTATACTCTCATAAATGAGAAACATTAAAATCATTTAAATACTGTTATAAAAAAGGCTTAATAAGAATTTCCAAATTGTAAGTGAAAATGCAGTTATTGTAACTATAAATAAATATGGAACTATCATGTGTTTTGCATCTGCTTTTTCATCTATACTGCCATATATTATTCTTATTCCTATCGATATACCTACAATTATAGCCAATATTATTGCTATTATCATTACTATATTATATAAATAGTTTATAACATTATATAAACCTTGATAGTTTATTATTTTTGATCTTTCAGTGTTTAAAAAATCTTCTGCTGCACCAATTGCACCAGCAAATGAAGCGCCTTGATTTACAATAGCAGTTGCTTGTACTCTTGAAACATTTGCAAATAACATAATAGCAAGAATAAATATAATTATTATATTAAATATTTTTCTTTTCATATTTTGCTCTCCTTATAATGTACCTGTTGATACAACTCTAAATATTAAATCTACCACAGCTGTTGTTAATGCAATTACACTTACTCCTATTATAATAGTTAAAAAAGATTTTTTGTATTCTGCCTTTTCTTGTACACTACCTAGCATATATTTAATTCCTAATCCTGTAATTACTAATACTGTTAAAATTGCACTGGCATTTCTTAGAAATGCTATAAAAGCTCCTGCAACTCCTATTACTTTTGATGGTATTTCTTGATCAAGACTAAAATTCCAATCTTTAATATCTTCGCTTACAGAGTCTCCTGTTGGATTTGCAAAGTTTTTTACTATAGAGCTTCCTTGGTTAACCAATGCAGAAGCTTGTACTTTTGAAAAACTTGCAAACAATATAGTGCTAAGAATAAATATAATTATAATCGAAAATATTGTTTTATTTCTCATCATTTTTCCCCTTATAATATATATTGTACAAGTGGAACATTACATTAGTTTTAATTGTAATTTATCCTCATTTATACTATCACTTCTTATATTATACATTATTTATTTTTTTTTTGCAATATATTTTTATTTTTTTACTAAATATAAATCTTCTTTTTCACATTTTATGCTTTTTCTATAAAATTCTGCTATTAATTCGTCTAATTCTACACTTAATTGATATATAACACTGTAATCTTTGTTTTCTGCTATACTTTGATTTAATTCATCTCTTTTTTTACAAATATCGTCATTTAACATATAATTCCTCCTTTTATCCTATTTATTTTTGTATTATTACCATTAAGTGCTAATTTAGGAACTAAATTTTGCTCCCTTTATTATAAAAATAACATAATTTTACAATATCGTCAATAAAATTGCAGTATTTCCCTATTTTTCATATATTATTTTTCTATTATTTTTACTTATTTTTGATATTTTCTTCTTTTTTATGACATGAATATATCGAATTTGGTCATCTTTTTGACTTTTTTGTCTTTTGATGGTATAATTTAGTTATGATGAACGAGTATCAAAAACGTAGAAAAAATAAAGGAGGATTTCATCATGAACGCACTTTTTATAATTTTTCTAATAGCTATTGTAGTTTTAGGTCTTATAGCAGCTGCTAGAGGAGGGTTGTCACTTGTAGCAGGTAATGTGGAGAAGAAAAGTAATAGTTTTTCACATTATTTTAATTGCGTCTTACAGCGCCTAAACCCTGTAAAAGGTACACCAAAACTATTTTTACTATGGGTTGGTGGAGGATTATTTAAGATTTGGAAGTTTATCTATGTTTTTCCTGATTTAATCTTTAAGAACTGGTGGCCTGATCGTAATGGTAAAACATTACTTCGGGTCAAAGTTTGCAGAAATATCTTCTGGGTTATAGTGGCTATTGTAGGAATGTATTTTGTAAAACTTCATATAAACCCATTTTTAGACTGGTTATATATGCGTTTTATATAATCAGTTATCCTTTAATCAAAACCGGAACTAGCGTGCTAGTTCCGGTTTTGGTTGTTATTTACTTTCTACAATGGATATAACCATTTTTTCTTCATTAAATATTTCGTTTAATATTTGCTCTGCAAATTCTTTTGTTACTTGATTATATTCTTCTAAATAGTCAAAACTATTTATTCCTTTAAAATAATCTGATAAGAACATTCTTCCTATATCTGCTACTGAGTTATAATCTGTTACATATCTACCATAAATCTTCTTTTTTGTTCTTGTAAATATTTCTTCATTTATGCCATCTTTTTTCATTTTTTCTAATGCTTTTTTGAATTCTTCATATACTTTTTTTGGCTCTTTTGATTGTCCTGTGATTAATATATGTGCATAGTTATTGGTAAATTCATAGTCTAACTGTGGTTCTATTAATAATAACCCTTCACTATATAGATTTCTATATAGTTCTGAACTTTTTCCAAATAACATTTCTAATAGTATTTCTACTGAAATATGCTTTTTTACTATATTTTCTGTGTTTGGCTTATCTAAAAATCCTATTGTGAATAATGGATTATTTACATCCATTTTTACTGTTTTTTCTTTTTCATTTATTTGTGTTTCTACCTCAGTATATATTCTTTTTATCTCTCCACCATTTTCATTTTTTATAATTCTTTTTTTGACTTCTTCTAATATCTCTTCTGGTACAAAGTCTCCACAGATTACCATTGCCATGTTTGCTAAATTGTAAAATGTATCACAACAATTATATAGGGTTTGTGGTGTTATTTCTGATATTGATTCTACAGTTCCTGCAATATCTAATCTTACTGGGTTTTCTTTATACATACATTTTATAGCATTTAAATATACTTGCCATTCTGGATAGTCTTCATACATTTTTATTTCTTGTGATATTATTCCTTTTTCTTTTTCTACATTTTCGTCTGTAAAATATGGATTTTGCACATAGTCCATGAATTCATCTAAAGCTTCATAAAAATTATCTGTTGCTTCATATAAATATGCTGTATGGTCGTTTGTTGTATATGCATTTGCATCTACTCCTATTGCTGATAATGTGTCTAAACTGTTTGTTCCATTTCTTTGTTCAAACATTTTGTGTTCTAAAAAGTGTGCAACTCCATCTGGAATTCTTACTTCTTCTCCTGTTTTTGGTACTATGAAGTGATTATCTATTGAACCAAAGTGTGTTGCCCATATTATATATTTTTTGCCTGTATTGCTTTTTGGTATTATCATTACGGTTAAACCGTTTTCTAGTTTTTCTATATAGAGTTTTTCTTTGACTTTTGAATTTTCTATTATTTCCATTTCACTATTCTCCTTTTTTATTTATTTTAGGTTAATGCCTTTGATGAATTAATTTTCTTATCTTAAGCAATTTCTTCGAAGAACGGGCGATTGATAATCGCCCCTACATCACGTATTAGATTATTCTTCATATTTGGAAAAGAATTGTTACTAATTATTTTTCAAGAGCAGTTAAAAAATAAATTGTATTAATTTTTATAGAATTTGCTAAATCTATAACCTCTTGTTTTTGTACCTTTTGAACATTTGCCTCATATTCATCATATTCCATCTTGTGTTCTGAGATTTCTTGCCCAAAGTGATACATCATTTCACTGTCTTGTTCTTCTGGGATTGATTTTATCATTGCAATTATACTTGATTTTGCATTTTTTATATCTTCGTCTGTGAAGTTGCCTTTTTTCATGTCTTCTATTTGAATTTTAATTACGTCTAATGCTTTTTGGTAGTCTTCTATTTCTATTCCACATCTTATAAATACATTGTTTTTATGTCTTATATAGTTTGAGCTTGCTACATATGCTAAATGTTCTTTTTCTCTTACATTCTGGAACATTTTTGATGTTGGTGTTCCTCCTAATATTGCATTATATATTAATGCTGAATATTTAGCTTCTTTATCATTTTTTCCTACCTCTAATCCTAAGACTAATTTTCCTTGAGATACATCCATCTTTTCTTCTAAAATTCTTTCTTTTTCTATATTATCTGCTCTTTCACTTTTTTTATTGTATATTGGTTGTCTTTCATTTAGTCTTTTTATGTTTTCATTGTCCATTAATATTTGTTTTGCTCCTTCGTCTACTTCTCCAGATACAAATATATCAATTTTACATTCTGATATCATTGTTTTGTAGTATTCATATAAGTTTTCAGGATTTATATTTTCTAAGTCTTCTACATATCCATATTTATATAGTCCAAATGGTTTGTCTTTATACATTTCTTCTATACATCTTTCATATGCATATTTTGATTTGTTATCAATTTTTCCTAGTATAACTTGTTTTAAGTTTTCTTTTTCGCTTTCAATATATTCATTTTTAAAACTGTTATTTTCTACTAATGGGTTGAATACTATGTCTAATAATACTTTCATAGTTTCTTCTAATAGGTTTTCTTTTTCTGGTAAAAAGTTATTATTTATACTTTCCATATAGAATTTTAAAACATGGTTATCCCCAGTTTTATCCACACCACAGTTAAAGTCTGCTCCATACATTTCATCAAGTTTGTTGCTTATTTCTTCTATGTTTGTTAATTGTTTAGATCCTCTTCTTAATACCATTGGTATTAAGGCGTTTTTAGTGACGTTTTCTTTATTTAGTGGTGTTGTTAAAAATACTGCTAATAAGTTTGTTTTGAATTTGTTTGTGTTAATTATATGAAGGTTTATTCCTTCTTTTAAATTTATTTTATTACAGTTCATATATTTCTCTTCCTTTCTTATTTTATATTATAGTCATTTTTGATTTAATTATTTATTTTTTTATATTTTTGTTTATGATCTTATATTTATTCCTTTGATAAAATTTACGAAGGAAATAATTTTATAGTTAATATTATTTTTAATTGTATAAATTTTAGAATATTTGAAATATATTTGACATATACTAAAAATGATATTATAATGTTATTGAAGTAATTTTTTATAGTTGACAAAATTTAAAAATGATGTTACAATAATATTATAATAAGTTATAATAAGAAGTTCGGATATGCTAACCACATATCCAATTTTTTTAAGAGGGGAACCACCCCTCTTTTGGTATTTCTACCTACTGTCTTTATCTTTTCCCCAAGTCTTGCCTAAGAGTAATACTATGAGGAAAAAGATTAAATCAAATGCTGTCATAATAAGAAGTTCCTCCTTTCTCCAAGATTTCCTTGTTAAAAGGATAGACTAATTATACTCTATATTTTCCTTATTTACAATAAAGTTTGCAAACTATGCCTAATTTTTTGTTTATTATATTACATTTTCTTGCTATGTGCAATAAAAAATTGGGAACTATTTTAGCTCCCAATTTTTTGTTTTTATATTTTTTCTTCATGGGCACACATGCTAATTAAGCCCCTTCATTGTATTTATATTTAGAATTTCCTCTTTCAAAAGCCAGTAAAATTCACTTCGTGAATTTTTCACGCTCATAAAAAAGAAATCTTATTTTTATAAAACCTTCTTTAATCTAATTTTCTATTTATTTAAAACTTTCTCTTCCTTGCTGCTTCTGATTTCTTTTTTCTCTATTTCGACGAGTAAAATTTGTTTCACAAATTTTTCACGCTCATAAAAAAGAAATCTTATTTTTATAAAACCTTCTTTAATCT
>CAPZDM010000001.1:5559-13644 GCA_948745425.1 uncultured Clostridia bacterium | reverse complement strand
TTTCTATTTATTTAAAACTTTCTCTTCCTTGCTGCTTCTGATTTCTTTTTTCTCTTAACGCTAGGTTTTTCATAATGTTCTCTTTTTCTTACTTCTTGTAATACTCCATTTCTTGCACATTGTCTTTTAAATCTTTTTAATGCATCTTCGATGTTTCCATTATTTACTTTTATCTCTGACATTATTACTCCCCCCTCTCTAGCATTATTCAATTTGCCTGTTTATTATACTATATGTTTATCTTGTTTGTCAAGGTGTAGACTTCTAATTTTCGAAGTTTTCAAATAGGTCTCCCATTGCTTTGCTCTCGTTTAATCTTTTTATTGCTTCTGCAAATAATGGTGCTATTGATAATACATGTATTTGTGGTATTTGCTTTTCTTTTGGTAGTGGGATTGTGTTTGTTATTACTAATTCTTTTAGTGCTGATTTCTTTATTCTTTCTATTGCTGGTCCTGATAATACTCCATGGGTACATCCTGCATATATTTCTTTTGCTCCAAATCTTTCTAGTATCCCTACAGTTTCCATCATTGAACCTGCTGTGTCTATCTCATCATCAAATATTACTGCTGTTTTTCCTTCTACTTCTCCTATTACTGTTGTGGCTATAGCTTTGTCATCATTTCCGTCTCTTCTTTTATCTATTAATGCTATTGGACAGTTGAAATATTTTGAATATTTATATGCTTTTTTTGAGCTTCCTGCATCTGTTGCAACTATTACCATGTCTTCTAGTTTTTTAGATTTAAAGTATTCTTGTAATAATATTTGTGCAGATAGTCTATCACAGTTTATATCATTAAAATATGCTTGTATTGCTGAATTATGTAAGTCACAACTCATAACTCTATCTGCTCCTGCACTTTCTATTAATTGTGCCATTAGTTTTGCTGTTATTGGTATTCTAGGTTGATCTTTTTTGTCTGATCTTGAATATAGGTAGTATGGTAATACTACTGTTATTCTCCTAGCTGAGGCACGTTTTGCTGCATCTACAGATATTAACATTTCCATGACTCTTTCGTTTACTGGTGGTGTTGTTGTTTGAACAAGGTATACATCTTGATCTCTAACTGTTTCTCCTAATTGTACAAATGTGTTGTCATTTTTAAATTTCATTGTTTCTATTTCTCCAAGTGGTAAGTTTAGACTATCACAGATTTCTTTTGTAAATCCCTCTGCTTCTTTGCTACAAGCAAAAATTTTGATATTTTCCATATCTATAAAACCTCCTGGCAATTTTAAGATTACTTAAAATTATTTTATTTACATTTATGTCGATTTTTCTGCACTCAATTATTTTAGAATATTTTTGATGATATGTCAATGTTTTTATATAAATTGTTTTTTACAGGCAGAGGCAAGGCCTGCCTCTACAATGGTTACAATAAATTCATATTCAAAAACCATTATCCAGTAACATTAGAGTTTAGAAGTTAGATAATGGTATTATTTTGTTTTGCGCAAGACATTCTGGTACATCTAATATTCTTTGGTTTGTTGAACCTTTAAATCTTAAGTTCGGAACTTTTTTGTCTATTTCAAATTTTCCATCTACTAACACATTTATCTCTTTTAAACAATTATTGGTTGTTTCATCATTTCTGCTTTCTAGTTCTTCTAGTGTATATCCTGTATAACACCATACATTGAAGTCTGGCTTTTCCTTTTTTACGTCTTTGATGAAGTTTAATACTTCTCCTATGTTTTCTTTACATAGTGGTTCTCCTCCACTTATTGTGATTCCTTTTAGAATTGAGTTTTCTTTTATTTTTCCTATTAGTTCTTGTTTTTTGTATTCATCAAATTTTGTTCCATAGTTGTAGTCTTGTGCTATCTTGTTTTGACATCCTGGACATCCATGTGGACATCCACTTACAAATAGTACTGCTCTCCAACCTGCTCCGTTTGATATGCTTTCGTCATAAAATCCTGCTAGGTTCATGTTTGATTTTCCTTTCATATTATGATTGTGTGTTGTGTGTTACCCTGTCTTTTAACTCTGCTAATTTTCCATTGTTCCATCTAGATGTTGTTCCTACTAGGTAGCCAGTTATTCTTTGGATTGTGTCTATGTTTTTGCTTCCACACATTGGACATTCTGTTAGTTCTGCGTCTGCATTTTCAAATCCACATTCCATACATCTTGATCTTGTATGATTTACTGATCCATATCCCATGTTATATTTATCCATTAAGTCTACTACGGCTTCAACACTTTCCGGGTTGTGTGTTGCATCTCCATCTAATTCAATGTAGAATATATGTCCTCCTCTTGTTATTTCATGATAAGGTGCTTCTATTTTTGCTTTATGTTCTGCTGTACATTTATAATATACTGGTACATGATTACTGTTTGTATAATAGTCTCTGTCTGTTACTCCATGTATTATTCCATATTGTAGTCTGTCTATTTTTGTAAATCTTCCAGATAGTCCTTCTGCTGGTGTTGCAAGTACTGAATAGTTTAAGTCGTATTTATCTGAAAATCCGTCAACTTCTTCTTTCATATTTTTAACTATTTCTAGTCCTAGTTCTTGTGATTTTTCTGATTCTCCATGATGTTTTCCTGTTAATACTACTAATGCTTCTGCTAATCCTATAAATCCAATTCCTAGTGTTCCTTGTTTTAATACTTCTTCTACTTTATCATTTGGTTCTAGTTTTTCACTTCCATTCCATAGTCCTGACATTAGTAGTGGAAATTGTTTTTTTAATGCTGTACATTGGAATGTGTATCTATCATATAATTGTCTTGCACAAACTCCAATATAATTTTCTAATTTATTCATGAATAGTTTTTTCTCTAATTTTAGGAATTTTTCGTTCATGAATTTATCACTTCCAATTCCTATCTCAAAGTTTAATCCAATTTGGTTCTGTGCTTCTTGGTTTGATTCTATTGCAAGTTTTACAAAGTTTATTGTTGTAAATGATAAGTTTCCTCTTCCTATTGATGTTTTTTCTCCATGTCTGTTTTCAAATACTCTTGTTCTACATCCCATTGTTGCTGTTTCATATTCATATCTTTTGGGATCATTTGCATTCCATTTTTCATGTGTATTAAATGTTGCATCAAGATTTATAAAGTTAGGGAAAAATCTTTTTGCTGTTACTGTACATGCATATTTATATAAATCATAGTTTTTGTCTTCTGGAAGATAGTTTACTCCTTTTTTCTTTTTCCAAATTTGGATTGGGAAAATCGGTGTTTCATTGTTTCCTACTCCTCTTTCTGTTGATTTTAATATTTCTCTTATAATACATCTTCCTTCGGGAGTTGTGTCTGTTCCATAGTTTATTGAACTAAATACTACTTGGTTTCCTCCTCTTGAGTGTATAGTGTTCATATTATGTATAAATGCTTCCATTGATTGATGAACTCTTCCTACTGTATTGTTTATTGCTGATTGTATATATCTTTCTTCTCCTTTTAATTGTGATAAGTCTTTTTTTAGATAATCTTCTACTTCATAGTCATAATATTTTGATAAGTCTTTTCCTACTGTATCCCCTACTTTTTTTAATTCTTCTTTAAATGTTTCTCTTACATATGGTGCTAAGTAATAGTCAAATGCTGGTATTGCCTGTCCTCCATGCATTTCGTTTTGAACTGTTTCCATTGAGATACATCCTAAAATACTTGCTGTCTCAATTCTTTTTGCTGGTCTTGAACTTCCATGTCCTGCTTTGAATCCATTTTCTAATATTCTATCTAATGGATGTTGTAAACATGTTAAACTTTTTGTTGGATAATAGTCTTTGTCATGGATGTGTATATATCCATTTTTTACAGCATCTCTTGCTTCTAATGATAATAGGAAGTCATCAACAAATGGTTTTGTTGTTTCACTTGCGAATTTCATCATCATTCCTGCTGGTGTATCTGCATTCATATTTGCATTTTCTCTAGTTATATCATTTGATTTTGTTTCAATTATTTCTAAGAACATATCTTTAGATTTTGATTTTCTAGCTACATCTCTGTTGTACCTATATGTTATATACATTTGAGCTACTTCTTTTCTTGAAGAAGCCATTAATTTCTTTTCAACTAAATCTTCAATTTCATATACTGTTGTTTGAATTTTTCCTTCTAGTTGTTTTTCAACACCATCTGCTATTTTGTTTGCTAGGTCAACATCTACCCCTGCTGTTGTTTGCATCATTGCTAAACTTACAGCTTTAATAATTCTTTCTCTGTTATATTCTACCATTCTTCCATCTCTTTTTACTACTTGCATTTTAATGCCCCCTTTGTATATTTCTCTCTGTCTTCAGAGTGACCTAATAATATATAAAAAAAAAAACAAAGTCAAGAAATTTAAAATTTCCTTTAACTCTGATTTTTATCTTACAATACCAATGTATGTAGCGTTTTTATACTATTGGTAAATATTTATTTCTATTCATCAAATACTAGCTTTTATAATAGTTATATGCATTCTTTTGCTTTTTTGTAGAATTATTACAAAATTGTTACAATAATATTACAATTTTGAAAAATTAGGGGATGTGGGGATGATAAAAATGGCAGAAACATGTCTGCCATTTTTATTATTTGTTTAAGAATTTTATTTTATTGATTCCTTCTCCTTTGTTCATTTTACGAACTAATAATACTATCATCCATGTACATATTGCAAATGATACTAATATCATTACGATAATTATACTACTTACAACTACACCTGTTTTTATTGCTACAATTATTGTTACTTCTGAAGATTCTTTTTGTGTATTTATGTTTTCATAATTTGCTACATTTTCTACATCTGTTATCTTTGCTACATTAGTTTTTGATCCTAAATTGTTTTCACTATTAGACCATTTTAATGTTAAGCTTAAATCTCTGCTTTCTCCTGGTTCTAATTCTACTTTTGTTTCTAATGTTCCTGTTTTTGTTTCTTTCCAATATTCTGGGGCTTCTTTGATTTCATATCCACTTGGTATTATATCTAATACAGTAGCAGTTCCAGCTAGCTCTCCATTGTTTCTTACTTTTATACTATATTCTACAATTAGTTCTGTCTTATTTACATCTCCTGTTTTTACATCTATTTTTACTAATTTGTTATCTGTTGCATTAACATTTTTGTTATCTAGCTTTATACTTCTTATAGTATTTTCTATTTCAAAATTGCATTCTAGCTTTCTATAGTAGTATATTACTGTATCTTCTTTTAGTTCTCCTTCTGTATTATCTGTATTTTTTACAAATACATAATAAGGTATTTCTAATTCTTTTGTTTCATATTTATCTCCTATTAGTCCTTTGATTTCATAGCTATATTTCTTTTCTTCTAGTATTCCTTCTGCGTTTTCTTCTTTATATGTTATTTCTTCTTCTGTTTCTATATCTAGATATTTTACTATTAATGTTGCATCTTTGTTTTCTTCATATACATATATTACTTCAATTTTTTCTTTTGTCATTGTTCCTTCTGGATTTCCTTTTACTTCTACATATTTATATTTGTCAATATCTTTTTTCTCTGTTTTATATGTATCTCCAACATTTCCTTTTATTGATACTTGTTCTGATATATCTTTTCCATCTTTGTCTTGATATTTTACTATTACTTCTGCTTCATTATTTTCGTAATAGTAAATTGCTTCTTGGTCTTTTTCTTTTATTTTTCCTGTATCATTAATTGTTTCAACATTTATATATCCAGCTATATCTTTTTTCTCTGCATTATAGTCTTTTCCTATTTTATCAACTATTTCATAACTTTGATGTAATTCTTTTTCTGTTCCTTTTTCTAGGTATTTTACAATTACTTTTCCAGTTACATTTATATTAGTATCAAAACTTGCTGTTTTTTCATCTTTTTCATCTGTATCATATAGCTCTATTTTTCCAGTTACAGTATTTGTCATCTTATCTTGCGTTAAATCAATATCTATATATGATAATGTTATTTGTTTTGTTAGGTCTATTTTATGGCTTTCTCCACTTTCATCTGTGTTAATATTTTGTATTTCTTCTTCCCATGTAATTGTTTGTTTTTCACTATCATATGTTCCGTTTTGAATATTAGATTTTCCTAAGTCTATTTTATATGGTAATGTATCTACTATTGTTACTTTTCCGTTTCCTGTATAGTCTTCTACTTCTGCTTTTAAGTTTATTGTGTATTCTATTTCGTTTTCTCTACTGGTTATCTCCTCTGTTCCCATTTTGCTTATTTCCATATTAAAGTTAGCTTCAACTAATTTATATACATTTGTTACTGTTGCTGTATAATTTGTTGCTTCATCATCTTGTGTTTTTGTTGTATCTATAACAGCCTCGTCATAGTATTTTAAATCTCCTTCTTCTGTCTCACTTTCTGTTATTACATATGTTATTTCTTCTCCTCTTGCATTGTATTTTGGAAGTCCTTTTTCTTCATATGTCCAGTTATTTTCTTCATTTAATTGTCTTGTAATTGCTCTATCGTTTGGCATTACTCTTATTTCTATTGTTACACTTTCTGGTCTTCTGTGTCTTATATCTTCATTGTCATTCCATACTTTTATTAGTTTAAAGTTTACTCTATAGTCTTGTTGTATCTCTTTAGTTTCTGTTGCACTGTTTTGTGTAACTACCTCTCCACCTTTATCTAAATGTCTTTCTGGATAGTATGTTATAGTTCTTCCTGTTACTGAATTTACTAAATTTTGTGTCACATCTTGATTTTCATATACAACTTTAATTTGTTTTGTTATATTTTTTGTATAATCTCCATTTACAAATGTATTAATATTATTAATTTGCTCTGTCCATGTTATTGTACGTTTTTGTTCGTCATAACGTCCATCTGCTAATTCTGATTTATCTATATCTATATTAGCTGGTAATGTATCTACTATTTCTATTGTTGCTTTTCCTATGTAGTTTTTAATACTTGCATGATAGTCAATATCATATGTTACAATTCCATCTTCTTTAGTTAGAATTGCTGTTTGAGTTTCTTTGTCTGGACGAACAATGCTTTCTCCTATATTTACTGTTGTTGTTATATTATTTTCTATTGTTGGTTTTGTTAAGCTATAATAGTAACTTACTTCTATGTCTTCATTTGTTATTGTTCCTGAAAATCCTTCTGGTTCTTCATCTATACATATATAATTTGCAGACACTCTATCTGATTTGCTTGTTGAATATTCTTCTCCTTCTGTTCTCTCTATTATTTCATCTTCTACTAATTTTGTTGTTGTATATTTATCATTTTCTGTTTCTGCTTCTTCATCGTAAATGTAATGGTGTACTATTATTTGTGCTCTTTTTTGAGTATAATATAGGTTGATTGTATTTTCTCCTGTTGTTATTTCTAATGTTTCTTTGTCTGCATTTTCATATTGATAACCTGGTATTATAATTACTTCATCGATTGCTCTTATTACATTTCCAAATGTTTGATTTTCTTGTGTTTTTGCTTCGTGTAATACTTTATTAGTATTCTTTTCTAAATAATTTACTGTATAACTTAGGTCTGTTCTTATTTCCCAGTTTGCTGTGTATGTTAGGTTTTCTGTTACTGTGCTTGGGTCTATTGTTACTGTTGTTTCTGCTGTTTCTCCGTTTGATCCTGTCCAGCCTATAAATGTATATCCATTTTTGCTTGGATTATTTAATGTTATTTCTTCTCCGTCTGTTGTTATTTCATTTGGATTTCCTTCTACTTCTCCGTCTCCTAAGTTATATGTTATTGTGTATGTTTCTACTATTACTTCTTCTTCCCAGTTTGCTGTGTATTCTCTATCTCCTGTTGATCCTTTTTGTATTCTTACTTCTTCTGTCATTTCTCCTATGTCTGTTCCTGTCCATCCTGTAAATCTATATCCTTCTTTTGTTGGGTTTACTAATGTTATGTCTTCTGTTTCTATTGTGTATTTTATTGGATTTATTTTTGTTTCTTCTGTTTCTCCTTCTATTGTTCCTCCGTCTAGGTTATATGTTATTGTGTATTCTGTTGCTTCCCAGTTTGCTGTGTATGTTAAATCTTCTGTTACTGTGCTTGGGTCTATTGTTACTGTCATTTCTGCTGTTTCTCCGTTTGATCCTGTCCAGCCTATAAATGTATATCCATTTTT
>CAPZDM010000001.1:0-5459 GCA_948745425.1 uncultured Clostridia bacterium | reverse complement strand
CCGTCTAGGTTATATGTTATTGTGTATTCTGTTGCTTCCCAGTTTGCTGTGTATGCTAAATCTCCTTCTAATGTTCTAGGCTCTATAGATACATCAATCTGTGGAGTTTCTCCATTTGATCCTGTCCATCCTGTAAATGTATATCCATCTTTTGTTGGATTATTTAATGTAAAATTACTTACATAATTATATGTACTAGGATTTCCATCTTCTAAACCATCATTTAAAATATATGTAATATTGTAGTCTACTAATTTCTTTAATATAACTGTATCAGTAAATGTTGTACTATCAATATTTGCATAAATATTATTATCTTCTTCATTATTTGTATTATACCATTTGTCTGTTGGAAGATCTATACCTTGACTTGAATACACACTAGGAACTTTTATCTCAACTAATGAAGTACAGTCTTTTAACATGTCAGTAGTGTCTGTAACATTACTCATATCCCATGTACTCATGTCTAGTGTAGTTAACGCACTACAACCATTAAACATACTAGACATATTTATTACTTTACTTATATCTAAATTTTCTATGTTATTAATATTTGTAAAATTGTCTAAATACATTTTACTATTGTCAGAAGAATCTACATATGAAAATAGGTTTTGTGAATCTTCTGGTGCATAAACTGTATTATTAAAAGTAACAGATACTATATTAGTTTCTCCACATGTATGCCAAAAAGTATCTAATGCTAAACTATCAATAGTTCCTGGAGCAGTTTCATTAGTACTATATATTTGTACTTCTCCTGTTAAAGCTGTAAATGTAGCTTCAACATCCTCTCCTATACTTGTTGCTGCTACATCTGTTGCTGCTAATATTTCTTCTTTGTTAAAAATATTTCTTGCAATTTGTTTGCTAAGATCATTGTCTAAATTTATTCCTATTATTAGCATACTTATTGTAGAAATTAATGCTAATATCATAATTAAACCTACAGTCTTTTGTCTTTTCATTAATTTACTACTATATTTTGTAGCTTTTTTTCCTTTCTCATTTTCTGTGTGTGGTTTCATAGAACTTCCTCCTTAATATTAGTAAATAACTTTATTATTTATTAAATTGGGCATGTGATACATTGCCCTCTATACAACCGTATTATACAAGTTCAAAATACATATGTAAATATCTAATTTTTCCTGTATAAAACAAAAAATCCGTGTTTATTTACGGATTTTCTTGGTTTTATGTTTTATTATTTGTTTGTTAAGTTTAGGTTTCAAATTTGTTACATTTCGTATATTTTCTTAGGGACATAATACATTTAATAAATTTACTCTTTTAATTTTATGATTTATTTGATGTCTCATTCTCTTCTATTGGACCAAATATTTCATCAAATTTTGCTTCTAATTCTTTTGCTATATCTATTTCTTTGTCTTCTAATATTTCATCTTGTGGTAGCATTGGTATTTCTTCAAAGTCTGGTTGTACTTGCTCTTTTTTAGCATTTGTTTCTATTGAGGCAAATCCAATATCTTCATCCTTTTTTTGTTCTACCTTATTTTCTTGTTTTGGTGTTTCATCTGAAAATAAGTCATCTAATGAGTCTATTTTTAAGTCGTTTACTGGCTGTTTTTCTCCTTCTGGAGTATATGGATTATATGGGTTAAATGTTCTCCATGTTCCTCTTTCTAGTTCTCTTTCTTCATTATGGTTTGCTGGGTATCTTTGTAGTTGTTTTGCTTCATTATGCTTGAAATAATAATATTTATTTGCTTTGATTGGTCTTATTCCTTTTTCAAAGATAATACATTTATCTACATCAAATCTTCTTAGTTCGTCTGGTGTTAGCAGTGCTCTTTCCATTATATTTTCTGAATAGTTTTCACCATTTCTTCTATATACTCTATCTTTACTTATAGATACACTTTCTCTTGATATTGTTTTACTTCCTAAGGCTTTTGAGAAATATTCTACTGTTTTTTGAGAGTTACTTCCTAAGAAAAGGTGAGTATCGCAGTTACCTATTATTGTTTCAAATGATTTTTCATATACTGCTTCTAGTTGGTCTAGGTTTTGTAATATAACACTGAATTGTATTTTTCTACTTCTACTTGTTGATATCTTTTTATCAAAGTCTGGTACTCTACCTATGTTTGCAAACTCGTCTAAAATGAAGTATGTAGGCATTGGTAATGCTCCTCCATTTAAATCTGCAAAATCATATAGTTGTTGTATCATCTGAGAGAAAAATATTGTAAGTAAGAAGTCATAGGCTGTATGTGTATCTGATGATATTACATATACTGCTGTTTTCTTTTTTCCTATTTCTTCAAAGTCTATTGTGTTTGTTGAGGTTAACTCTGCTATTTCTTTTGAGTCGAATTTTCCTAGTTTTGATTGTAATGTACTTAAAATAGATGAATATGTTTTTTCTGAAGCTGCTGATATTTCTACTGATTTATAGTATTTTCTAGCAGGGTGATCCATTGGTAGTTTGTTTATTAATTCAGAAAGTAAACTACTACTTCCACTACTGCTAGCTGCTCTTACTAATTCTGCACAACTTGCTAAGTTCTGTTCTTCTTCTGGACGTGTTGCTATTAAATAATATATTAGTGATTTTAATAACATTTCTCCCATGTCTTCCCAGAATGGTTCAGATGCTGATGCTTCTCCTTGTCCTTTTATTATTGTATTTGCTATAACATCTACGTCTAATTCATTAGATATATGCATTAATGGGTTATACCCATCACTATTTTGTGGTCTTAATAAGTTTAATACTTTTATTTCATATCCATTGGCTTTTAAAAATCCTGCTGTTTTATCATAAAGTTCTCCTTTAGGGTCTGTAAATACATATGAACCTAGCATTTGACATGCGTTTGGAATTGAGAAAGATGCAGATTTACCAGCACCTGATCCGTCCAACTACTAATATGTTTACATTTCCTCTTTTGTCTACTGGTAAATAATTTCCTTCTGCTAATATTAACCCTTTTTTAGGACTTAGTACTCTAAATTGCTCTCCATGTTCACACCAGTCACTTGAACCATGTTCTATATTTTCATATTTAGTTTTTGGAGCTGTTCTTACTAATCCTATAATTACTATTGCTAAAAATCCTAGTGAGTATTTCCATAATAAACTTATAAATGAACCCCAATAGCTTCCTAATTCTTTTATGTTTAAAAATGGTTGTGCTATTCTTTCTCCTACTGTGGCTGAAAAAGTATTTATAGAGAATTTTTCTCCTACACTCGCTGCTTCCCATCCATATGCTATTGGCATAACAAATACTATGGCTAGAAATAACCATAGTATGGCTGCAAATATAAAAGTTTTTTTGTTTTTTCTTAATGCCCCTTCTATTCTATAATTCATAAAGCATCATTCCTTTTCTTATGATTGATTATACTGTTATCTTCCTTCATCTCTTTCTTCTACTCTTCCTGCTGGTATTTCTGTTATCTTGTTTCTTAGTGCAGTTTCTACCATTGCTACTTCTTTTTCAGAAATATCTTCTAATTTTGTCAAATAGTATCCTTCTTCGCAATCTCTACTTAATGTTCTTTCTGGTGGAATTATTATGTTTCCTTTTTCTGGTGTATCAACTCTTCCTGCATTAACTTCGTATGTTATCTTCTTATTCATTATAATCCTCCTCTATAATTTTTCCCTTATTTCAAAAGCAAAATAAGATTTGTTTGGTTTCATTTTACATTTTCCTTTTACCTCATTTGTTTCTTGGTCAAAATATAAAATTGGTTTTACTTCTTCTACTGTTTCTGTATCTATTATTGTTATTGGTCTTTTTAAATTTGGTGTATAAGAAAACTCTCTATATATAGGGCTTTCTTCTGTCTTTATTGCGTCAAATTTTATTGGCATAGGTTTTTTTGTAATTTTTACTTCGTCATGGATAAGCATTCCTGTATTAACTACAACTCTTTCCTTACCAAATGATAAAAATACTAACGAATTTCCATCTGCTTTTGGTTCTTTAACATAGTAAGTTCTTTTAAGGGTTTCTCCTCTTATTTCTGAACTTCTAACTAATCTTTCAACAGTGAATTTCGGAGTATTAGTATCTTCTAATTCTTTTTTTTCTGTTTCTACTACTTCATATATTACTGTACTTACATCCTTTGGGTCTGTTATGCTAAAACGTTTCCATTGAATATTTTCCATAATCTTTCTCCCCTTTACCTATGTATAGCTCGTCTTTTGTTATCACTATACATAATTATACTATATTTGTTACAATATGTCAACCATGTTTTTTGGCAAATTCTTCGAATCCCCTACAAATATGTAATTATATTTTAGATAGTTCTCTAGGATTGAATTTTGATATTCTCTGTAGTTCCCTATATGTTTTTGCTTCTTCTTCTGATATTTTTTCTGGTATCATTATTTGGATTTCACATATTAGATTTCCTCGTCTACCTTTTCCATCTTTAAACCCTTTGTCTTCTATTATTATTTGTTTTCCTGATGTTGTCCCATTTTTTATTTCTATTTCTTCTATTTCGTCTATTCCTTGGACTTTTATTTTGCCTCCTAGTGCTGCCTCCCACGGCGTTACTAATGCTTTTGTATGTAAGTCATATCCATTTAAAGTGAATTTATCATTTTCTAATACTTTTACTTTTATGAATAGGTCTCCTGGTTTTTCATCTTTTGCTCCTTTTTTTCCTTGTCCTATTAAACGTATTCTTTCTTTGTTTCTAATTCCTGCTGGTACTTTTACTGTTATTGTTTTTAATGTTCCACTTACAGTTCTTAAAGATATTTTTTTGGTTTTTCCATAGAATGCCTCTTCTAATGTAATTTCTATCTCAGTTTCTACATCTTCTCCTTTTTTTGCTCCGACTTCCTCTTCTTGTTTTTTATTTTTCTTTGGAGCATATCCGAAAAACATTCCAAATAGTCCATCTTTGATAGAGTCTGATTTTTCCCCTCTATTTCCAAGTTTTTCTCTGTTTTTTCTTCTACCTATATTTACATTCCATGCTCTGTCATATTTCCTTCTAGCTGTTGTATCTGATAAAATTCTATATGCTTCATTTATATCTTTAAATCTTTCTTCTGTATTTCTATTTGCACCATTTACATCTGGATGATACTTTTTCGCTTGTTCTCGATAGGCTATTTTGATTTGGTCTATGTTTGCTTTATTGTCGTCAAAGCCTAGTATTTTATAGTAATCTTTAAAAATCATCATATCCTCCATATTATAGTGAAAAGTGAATGTAAATAGTGGATAATTATTCATTCTTCACTATTCTTTATTCATTATTCAATATGTAATTTAATATATGCTTGTATTATATCATCATTTTATTTACAATTCAATTATTTTGGATAATTAATTTTATAAATTGGGGTTTGTGGAAATTGGGACGGTTCTCTTTTCTGGAAATGGGGACTGGAAATGGGGACGGTTCTCTTTTCCATTTTTTCGGAAATTGGGACACACCTAATTGGGGGTCTG